>CAMLCX010000014.1 GCA_946478635.1 uncultured Pseudomonadota bacterium | reverse complement strand
TGACGTGACGCCGGCGGTTCTGATTGCTCATCTTATCGGGTTCGATGCTATTTACACTCCGGAAACGTTCCGGCGGAAATATCAAACACGAGCGGTGCGGCAAACTCGCCGGGCCAATGAACGCGGCAAATATTTGTTGATCTACGGCGTGCCGCTCAGAAATCAGTATGCTTTTCTCGCCAGCGCCCTCAAAGCCGAAGAAGCTGAAAGCGTTCTAGTTCCGGAAATGCGCCCGCACCTGTGGGGCGCGCGCGGAGTGGTGCCAGAGCTCCTTGAGCGCAAAACACCGACGACTTTGATCTCCGACAACATGATGGGCACTTTGTTCGCGCAAAACGAGATTCGCAAACTCTGTCTGTTTTATAACGAGCTCACGGACGCCGGGCCGAGGGGCATCTGTGGTTCGCTGCTCGCGGCGCGCCTGGCGCGGTTGCACGGCGTTTCGGTCGAATTGTTCAGCGCGGAGAGTCACCCTAGCGAGACTCTCGACAAGGATGCCTCGACATTCCTCGGCAAGACTGTCTGTCCGGCGGGTGTGAACATCCGGGTTGTCGGTGCCGAAGTGATTCCCTGGTCGTTGTTGAAGAGTTAGAAAAACATGACCAAGGTCGAACGAGAAATGATTCAATGGGGTAAGCTGCTCTTCGAGCGGCACCTGATCAGCGGCTGGGGCGGCAACCTCAGTTGCCGTACGGACAAAGGCCAGTTTCTGATTACCGGGCAACACGCGCCGCTTGGTTTTCTCACCACGAAAGATCTGGTGCGGATCAATCAGTCGGGCAAGCCCTTAAAAAAACTACAGCGGGCCTCCAGCGAAACACCGATGCATATGGCCGTTTACACCGGCTCCGACGCCCGGGCGATCGTTCATGTCCATCCGCCGATGGTTTTGGCGTTCTCGCTGACGCATGAGAGTTTTGTCCCGCTCAGCTTTGAAGAGAAGTACACCATCGGCGAAGTGCCAGTCATCGCCCAAGATACGCCGACGGTGACCAAGCCCGAGAAAGTCGTGGAAGAGCTGAGGTATCATCCCGTGGTGATCATCAAAGGTCATGGCACTGTCGCTATCGGCAAAAACTTTCAAGAGGCATTTTTGCTGACCGACTTGCTGGAGGAGGCTGTGCGTTGCCAGTTTTTCAAACAAACCAGCGCGCCGTCGCCGAGGGGCGCGCCCGCTGAGCCAGCCGCGGACTCGCGAGGGCGCGAAGAGCATTTTACGCTTTTCTCCAAAAAGCATATGAAAGCGCTTGTGGACAGTGCCAATGGCGATTCACAATTTCGCGCCTATGGCGCGGAAACCGCGCTCACGACGTCCCTGACGCTTTTCCTCGACGAGACAAAAGACGCCTGGACGGTGAAATTCGTGGAGGGTGAGATCACCGTGCTCGATCAGACCGACACTGGCGAGTTCATGATCGGCGGCAAAGCCGAATGGTGGAACGCCGTTTTCAACAACCGAATGGATGCGTTCCTCGCCACCCAACAAGGCAAACTTAAACTTCAACGCGGTGAGCTGGCCGAGCTATCGCGCTGGTACAAGCCGTTTCAGAGGGCGTTTTCAATATGGCAAACGATTCCGGTGCACTAGGATTTTTTGCGGCTGAGGTTTTGGAAAAAACCGCGGCGCGGCAAGGACAGAAAACCGCGATCATCTCGAAGGACGAGGAACTGACCTTTGGCGCGCTCAACGAGCGCGTTTACGCACTCGCCGCGCATCTCCAGCACGAAGGCATTCGCCCAGGCGATCGGGTCGGCTTGTTGCTGCCCAATTCGACGGCGATACCTCTCAGTTATTTCGCCACGCAAAAAATTGGCGCTGTCACGGTTATCCTTGATGCGCGGCTCAAGGGCAAAGAGCTCGAGGCAGTTCTTGCGGATGCCGATCTAAAGCTCCTGGTGGTTCATAGCCAATTATTTTCTGAAGTCGAAGAAGTTTTTAAGACCGGAGCGCCGATCCCCGTGTGGATCGCCAATGGCGCTGACGAGCGCAGTTTTGAAAGGCGATTTTTACGCCCCGCAAATGCTGTATCGTTACCGAATCGGACGGCCGATGACGACGCCTTGATACTTTACACTTCGGGAACGACCGGGGAGCCTAAAGGCGTTGTTTTAAGTTTCCGTAATCTTGTCCAGTATCCACGCGTGATGACCGAGATGCGCGTGAGCGATGCGTCCACCATTCGCGGCTGCATCTTGCCGATGTCTCATATTGTCGGTCCGGTGGTTTGCAATGAATTGGCGGAAAAGGGCTACACGCTCGTGATCTTCGATCAGATCAATCCGATCACGCTGCTCGAGGGCATTCAAAGATATCGGGTGAATGTCTTCGAAAGCGTGCCGATCGTGTTTCAACTCTTGCTGGGCGTGAAAAATCTCGCCAGCTACGACACGAGCAGCATGAAGATCGCCGCGATGATGGGAACGAGCATCCCGCTGCCGTTGCTACGCGCGTTTCAGTCGGCGCAACCGCACATCAAAGTGATTCAAGGCTACGGACTGACCGAAACATCGCCATTGATTACATTGGTCGACCCGGACAAAGCTGAAGCGAAGATGGGCAGCATCGGACGCGCCGTCCCAGGGGTCGAAGTCAAGATCGTCGATGAAACCGGCAAGGAACTGGTTGACGATGAGCCGGGGGAGATCATTACGCGCGGTCCTCACGTCATGAAAGGCTATTTCCGCCGGCCCGACGCCACGGCACAGCGCATTCGCGACGGTTGGCTTTACACCGGCGACGTCGGCAAACGCGGCGCCGACGGCTTTTACTACCATCTTGGCCGGCGCGACGACATGATTATCACCGGAGGGCTCAACGTCTATCCCGCCGAAGTGGAAAACATGATCTATACTTACCCCGGCGTGCAGGAGACGATCGTCTTTCCCATAGCCGACGCAAAACGCGGTCAGGTCATCGGCGCCGCCGTGGTTCCCCGAACCGGCGCGGCGGTCAATGAAAAGGAACTGCTGACATTTTTGCGCGCCAATCTGGCGAACTTCAAAGTGCCGGATCGGATCGTCGTGCGTGACACGCTGCCGCGCACAAGCTCCGGCAAAACCATTCGTGATGCCGAGTCGCTGCTGGCGAATTAGACAGGTGATTTAAGGGCCGAGATAACGACGAAGAACTGCTCGGCGAAATCAAAAACGCCCTTGGGGAGTTATTCGAACCATTGTTGCCGGCGTCGCAACTTTTTTGGAATAATCTTCGTCCCGGACAGCCGGAAAGCGGGGAGCCAGGATAACTATCTCTTCAGGGGCCTGCGAATTGCCAATCATGGACAAATGGCCGCATCCGCCAGATACCATCCCGCCACTGGGCCGAAATGTTCATGTCTGGGCGATTGCGCTGGACGATCCGGGCTTTGAACCCGCACCTTGGCGTAACCGACTCTCGGCTGAGGAACAAGCACGAGCGTCGAGATTTAAGTTCGAGGGAGATCAAAAACGCTACATCGTCGCTCATGCGGCCCTGCGCGCTATATTGGCTCGCTATACAAGTGAGGAGCCTGCGACCATAAAATTCATCGACGGCCAGAGCGGCAAGCCGCAATTGGCATTGCCATCGGCGGCAAGCGGACTAAAGTTTAACCTTTCCCACTCTCATGAAAGAGCGCTCGTTGCCGTCAATAGTGGCGCTGAGGTCGGTATCGATATCGAATTTGTCAGAGCGGATTTCGAGTTCCACGAAGTAGCCAGTCATTTTTTTACAAAACGGGAGGCAGTGGTTCTGCGCCAGCTTCCGGAGCGGCTGCAACGCCACGCGTTTTACCAATGCTGGACCAGCAAAGAGGCTTTCCTAAAAGCCAAGGGCACCGGTCTGTCGGGAAAATTGGACGAGGTCGAAATCACACTCACCGGCGAGCTACAGGTACAAATCCTCGCGCATGTATCTGGTTGGTCGTTGGTACCCCTACATAGTGGTGACGCATATGAGTCAGCGCTAGTGATCGAAAGCAGGCCGGCAGAAATCGTTTGCTATCGATGGCAAGCGCCGTGGCAGGCGGATTGGCTGGCGATCCGGAGGGGATAGACAGCCTACTGACATTTAGTAGTCCGTAACGGTGCTTCGGATCGGGGCCTTTGTTTGGCTTGACCGGTGGGCCCGGAAACCCTAAAATTCGAGGCTCATGTTCCACGACCTAGCCCTACCTCGACGAGTCCTGTTAGCCGCGATAATTCTTCCTTTGATCGCGGTAGGTTTCGTGGTTGTCAACACTCTGAGTTCACCCGGCCAAATCTTTGGCACTAGCCGAAAACCCGATACTTTTACGAACTCGGATGCCATCGGCGAAATGAGAAATTCGCTCGCCAAGGAGCGGAAGCTGCTCGCCGACTTGGAGAAAGAACAATCGCGTTTAAGGATAGAGGTCATCAACTGGCGCAAACTTCATCAGGAGGGTCAATCCTCAAAACAGCAGGTTCAGGAAGCGGAGCAACAGTTTGTCGCGGTACTTAAGCGCGTGCATGAAATGCGCAACTCGGTGACGGAGACCGATATCGCCATTACGGAAGCTGTACTCGGTGAGAAAGTCAATCGACTGCCACCCCTGCCCATCAACGGTTACAGCGAGACGCCCGATTTGGCGCGTTTCAACGGTGGATTCAAATGGTCGATACGGGAAGCGCCGCGCATCGAGAGGTATTTTTCCCAAGCATTTGGCAGACGACTGCCCGTGACTGCTTTGGGGCAGTCCGATACTCATAACCGTTTAAATTTCGACCATCGTGATTCTATGGATGTGGCGCTTCATCCGGACAGCTTAGAGGGAAAAGTTCTTATCGACCATCTACGCAAAAGCGGCATCCCTTATATCGCTTTTCGCGGTTCCGTCCCTGGCGCCTCCACAGGCCCGCACATTCACGTCGGCAGGCCTTCCGGACGGCTCGCGCACTAATTGCCTCCGGTTGCCCTGAAGATTCGATCCTGAACAGACTAACGTCTTCCGAATTTAGCTTCCAATCCGCTTCCTCGCACAGCCTGTAAACATTTGTTTCCGGGCTGTGAACGGTTGTTTACGCTCGGCGCGTTATCGCATTAGCTCTTTCTTCCGCTTTCTGCCATCGACACGCGCAAAAAACGTCGCAAAACACGGCTCTTATTGCCTGGCCGCAATGTGAGTCTTTAGCGTCGATCACGTGGCACTTAGGTTGCGAGAACCTACTGGCGATCAATCGCTCACATGAAGTTTAAAGTAGACGTGAAACGGTAGTTTCCGGGTGAAAATTACCGGCGCTTTCCACTGCGCCTTTCAAATTCAACACGCACGGAGAGGATGGACGAACGTGGGAAAGATCGCACCCAGAGTCATTCAACACTTACTCGATGAAATCGACAAGCTGACGCGGAATTCAGAGAAAAACGCTGATATGCCAACCGATAAGTTGAAGCAAACGAAAATCGAAAATATTCGCACAACCGTGACGGATGGTACCGGCAACGTCGATGCCAATCGATGGTCGCAGCTCAGGGTCGAAAAACAGCTGGAGGTTGTCGATCGTCTCAAGGCGATTCGTAACGAACTCCTGGATGTCAGTAGGACGAGCAATCCGCGGCGGTTGAACGACTTCCTCGAGAACGCCGGCGAATCCAATCAGTCAATGATTTGGTTGGTTATTTTTGGTGTTATTTTCATTGCGACTTTACTGTCCCTCATCCGCTGACCAGGGTTTCCGCTGAAGGTCGGTGAAGACGGTCCGAGGGAATTTCCTTTTTTGTCTCTCAGCAAATCCAGTAGGGGCGGAAGGCTTCCTCGCTTCCTGTCCTCGCGCTGGCTCCAAGCGTTCGACGGCGACGCAGCTGACCAAGGATCAGCGTCGCACGTTGGGTCCATCTCGTCAGACCCGCCGCGGGTTTGGTCCGGCGTGCGCTAGTCGATACGGCTCTTCTTAAGCAAGTCTTGCACATGGATAATCGGAATCGCGTAAGAGATTCCACTGGGCTTTTGAATAACGGTCTCTTTCGTTTCCTGGATAAAAACTTTGTTAATTATACCGATGACCTGCCCGCTTTCCGGATGGTAAAGCGGGCTGCCGCTGTTTCCTGGATAGGCGGTGGCATCGAGTTGAAAGACGTTATACGGCGCCGCTAACCGAGTCAGGATCTTCTTTTCCAATTGCTGGCCGGAAAGTTGGGGAATGACAATCGGCGTGATTGATGAAACGATCGCCCTATGGGTAACCGCGTTAAGACCGAGAACCATGCCGATTGGGAAACCGGTAAAGGCGTAGGTTTCCCCCTCTCGGACACGATTGGAATCACCCAAAGCCAGCGCCGTCAAAGGCCGGCCGGTTATTTTAAGTATGGCGATATCATGCTCCAGGTCCTCGGCGATCTTAATGGCTTCGCGCATGTCGATCGCGTTTGCCTTCCCGGCAAACACGGCAACAATTTCTTTCTTGTTACTATCGACTTTTTCCAACAAAACGTGAGCATTGGTAACCACGTGAAGTCCGTCGGCGATCGCGAATCCGGTGCCACGAAACACCGAAGGCGGCCGGCGTGTTCTCTCAAAGGTGCCTATGCCAACGATCGCCGGTTTGATTCTCTCGATGGTGTCGGGCAAGTTCTGCGCTGCCGTGGCGCTGACCGAGGTGAATGAAATGACGGCAGCGGTGATGCAAGCCAGACCCACTCGAAATCTTTCAAACCTAAACATGTTCTTATTCGCGAGCGCTAAACCCATCGATTTTGTGATCTTACCCTGCCGGCAGCTTCGCGACAATATGGAGTGCCTATCAATGCAGCCGGCCAAGCGCCTTGACCTAAATACGCTAACTTTTTAAACTCTGGACCTTGGACCGAATAGAACCATGGGCTCTTTAAAACTCAGCGATTTGACGGGATGGCTGGCGATCCTGGCATTATGTTGTGACCTGGCGAGTGCGCAGGAATCGCGAAGCCAGGCGCCATTGCGCGCCGCCGTAAGCCGGCGAGCTAGCCCTTCAGAATCTGAATTATCGCGCGCTCGCACCGAAGTCATTCAGAAAATAAAGGAGACGCGGGCCGGCGCTGAAAAACTCATGGCGCTCCATGAGACAGAGCGGCAGAGGCGCGTCGAAGAATACCAAAGGCAGCGGGAGCTTTATCACCAGGGTCTGATCGCGCGCAGCGATGTGCTGCAAGCGGAGAACGCGCTCGCCGAGGCGATGATTAGAGTCGACGAAGACAAACGCTGGTTGGCCGAAACCGACATGGCAATTACCGAAGTCGCCATGCGCGACGAGTTGCTGCGTCTGCCCCGTTTGGCGTTAGGTGGCTACAGCGAAAACGGCAGATTTTTGCGCTTCAATGGGGGCACATTGTGGAGGCTCGGTGACGCTTCACGGATCGAAAAATTTTTTCTTGAGACTTTCGGTCGATCCTTGCCGATCAGCGCGCTTGGTCAAACGGCCACTCATGATCGGTTGCGATTCGACCATCGCGATGCGATGGATGTCGCGCTTCATCCAGATAGCAAAGAAGGCCAATCGTTGCTGAACTATCTACGCCAATCGGGGATTCCATTTGTCGCTTTCCGGAGCGCGGTTCCCGGCGCAGCGACGGGCGCACACATCCATATCGGCAAACCATCGCCGCGCTTGTGAGTCGTTTACGCGCTTGGCTTCGCAGTTTCATAAAGATATTCGAAAAGGAATCCAAATGGCGCAAGCCGCAACTCCGCTCCCTGCCTCGACAGTGGTTCTCGTTCGACCTGACCCGCACGGTAAATTCGAACTTTATATCAATCGCCGACCCGATGAGATGGACACCTACGCCGGGGTTTATGTCTTTCCGGGTGGGCGAGTTGAGAAGGGTGACTATTCGACAGGTATGATCGGCCGGACCCTCGGCATGACCCCTGCTGAAGCGAAGCAAAAACTCGGCGCGGAGTTTGAGCCGGAGATCTGTCTCGCATATTGGGTGGCGGCAGCGCGCGAACTGTTTGAAGAGGTAGGGGTCCATTTTTTCATGTCGGGCAAAGCGGCGCCGATGCTTCCCGAGGAAATCTCCGAACGCTTGGCGGGCAAGCGCGCAGCATTGCAACAAGGCAATATCGCGTTAGCAGACCTGCTTATTTCCGAGGGCCTTTTTTGCGATGTGTCGCCGCTGAGCTATATTTTTCATCGAATTACACCGGAGCATTACCGAGTTCGATTCGATACCCGCTTTTATCTAGCCGCACTACCGAGGGGTCAAAACCCCTTACATGCCTCGGAGGAGATATCAGAAAGCTTATGGATTGTCCCTAGCGCAGCTCTTCAGCGAGCCGAAGAGGGAGAATTCCGCATGGTGCCGCCGACCCTGGCCGTGCTGCGGAATTTAAGCAATTACCGCTCCTGGGAGGAACTGCGCAATTGCTTCAATTTACGATAAATTACAGGCCGGTTTGGATCATCCCGAGAGACTTAGGCTGGCACTATGCTTGCTCCCAAGTATGCCAATAATTGCTCGCGAAAAGCAGTTGTGATACCAATTGATTGATTGCCAAATAAGCGGATGACAACGGCTTGTCGCAATTCTCCAGCTACACAACAATCCCCCAGACTCGTCCAATAAGAACACGACCAATGAGCAATCAATCCTCCCCCATCGAGCGTGTCGCTTACTTTTCAATGGATGTGGCCGTCGACTCGAAAATCCCTACGTACAGCGGGGGTTTAGGTGTTCTAGCCGGCGACATGCTGCGTTCGGCAGCCGACTTGGAAATACCGTTGATTGCGGTTTCGTTAGTTCACCGCAAAGGTTATTTTGTGCAGAGTCTCGATGCCAGCGGCAATCAATCGGAAAGCCCATCGGATTGGTCGCCGGAAACCCGACTGCAACGTCTTCCGGCACGAGTGAGCGTTTCTATCGAAGGTCGCAACGTTCAGATCGTTGCCTGGGAATACCGTTTTACTGGTATATCAGGTCACACTATTCCGTTGATTTTTCTCGACACCGACCTTGAGGAAAACTGCCCGGCGGACCGCGGTCTCACGGATTTTCTCTATGGCGGCGATCAGCGCTATCGGCTGTGCCAGGAAGTTATTCTCGGCATCGGTGGAGTCGCTATGGTGCGCGCGCTCGGCTATTCGGGAATTGAAATTTTTCACATGAACGAGGGCCACTCGGCGTTGGCCACCCTGGCGCTACTGGAAGAAGTCGGGCACGAACAACCCGAAAGGCGATATTCGGAAACCGACATTGAGGCGGTGCGCCGACGCTGTGTCTTCACCACCCATACCCCGGTGCCGGCGGGGCATGACCGCTTTCACGCTGAACTGGTTTATCAAGTATTGGGTGAAAAGCGGGTCAACGCCCTTGGCCAACTCCAACTGATCAATGGCGCGCTCAATATGACCGAGCTGGCACTTCGTCTTTCGGGGTTTGTTAACGCCGTTTCCATGCGTCACGCCGAAGTTTCGCGAGCCATGTTTCCCAATTGTCCCATTGCCGCGATCACAAACGGCGTGCATGCGGCGACGTGGACGGCCGCTTCGTTCGCCTTGTTGTTTGATCGACATTTAACCAACTGGCGGAGCGACAATTGTTATCTCCGTTATGCGATTGGTATTCCCCTTCCCGAAATACGTCAGGCGCACGAACAAGCGAAACAGGAATTGCTCCGCCAGGTGCGCTGGCTTACCGGGAGTCAATTGGACGAAAATGTCTTCACCATCGGTTTTGCCCGCCGGGCCACGGGGTACAAGCGCGGTGATTTGCTCTTTTCGAATCTCGAACGGCTTAAGCAAATCGCACGAAACGGTGGGCCGATACAGCTCATTTACGCCGGCAAGGCGCATCCCCGCGACGAAGGCGGCAAGGAGATCATCCGGCGAATATTTGAGGCGGCGGCCGCGCTGGCGAAGGACGTACGCGTTGTTTACCTGCAAAATTACGATCTCGATCTGGGTAAATTGCTCTGCTCCGGGGTCGATATTTGGCTCAACACACCGCTCAGACCGCAGGAAGCCTCGGGAACGAGCGGCATGAAGGCAGCGCTCAATGGCGTGCCCAGCTTGAGCGTTCTCGATGGCTGGTGGATCGAAGGTCATATCGAAGGAGTCACTGGCTGGTCCATCGGGGCAGCGGGAGACATGGAAAACGACTCACGCGCCGAGGCCGACTCACTTTACGAAAAGCTCGAACGCGTAATCCTGCCGCTCTACTATCAGGAACCCGACAGATTCGCCCAGGTGATGCGCTCGGCGATTGCAATTAATGGCTCGTTTTTTAACACGCAACGCATGCTCTCGCAGTACCTCACAAACGCATACGCGCGCCTCGGCAACAAACCCGCGCGGGTTTTTGACTAGTGACGCGGTTGCCAGTTTTTCCGGCACGCTTAACGATTAGGCCGGCTTGCCACGACCGCTGTCTGATCGATAAATTCCTTCAAGTGCCGAAAATAATTCTCACCGCCAACAGTGTAGGTATCATTATGCGCCGCGCCGGCAATGGTAATAAATTTCTTTGGCTGCGGCGCGGCGTCAAAGACTCTTCTCCCCTGCTCAATGGGTACGATCTCGTCGCGGTCCCCGTGCAGCACGAGCAGAGGAACTCTGGTCTTTTTAATTCTTGCCCCAACGTTGTATTGCGTCTGCAGGAACGGTCCAATCGGCAAAAAGGGCAGTATCACGCGCGCCATTTCGGCGATCGATACAAACGGGCTTTCCAGTATTAAAGCCTGGCTGTCAAAGCGGGTTGCCATCTCTGTGGCGATGGCCGCGCCCAGAGAGCGACCGAACAGAATAATTTTCTTGCGGTTTTCGTCGCCGAGCTTATTGCCGATCAGATCGAGCGCTGCTTCGCCATCGAGATAAGTGCCCTGTTCAGAGGGACGACCTTCGCTCCGGCCGTAGCCGCGATAATCGAAAATAAATACGTTTACCCGCACCAGCTCGTGCAATAATTTGATATTTTCAACCCGATGGCTGATGTTGCCTGCGTTACCGTGAAACCAGACCAGTGTGGAATCGGCATCGCGGCGCGGCACGAACCAGCCGTGTAGACGCACGCCGTCGCGGGTGGTGAAAACAACATCTTCGAAATTGAGCCCCACGTCCGCGGGAGTTCTCTCAAGGGACGCTGCCGGGTGAAAAATCATCCGATTTTCGATGCCGCACGAGCTGGGCAATGTAAAAAAAAGCATATACGTGCATGCTCTGAACAGATCCGGTAAAGCCAGCATGCGCCGCTCCATTATGCTGGAAGCTCTGGAATCGGTATCATGCCTGCGCAAAATATTTCTCCAGGCCAGCCCTCGACCGGCAAATCCGGGCGGGTAAAATGGCCTTTAAAAGATTCACTTACCTCAAGCGCGGTCCAACAACCTGTGCTATAATCTTTTCACACTGGCGCCACTTTGCTATCATTTTACCTGAACGATGGAAAACAGAGCATCGAACGATAGGCTGCAAAAATTCTTTTTGGAAATGGTGCGGCAGAGTTTTTGGCAGCTCGGCATTTATGACGCGACCGTGGCGGGTTATGTAGCCGATGTGCTCGCAGAATTCGCCCGATCGGATAATCTGTACAAGTTTCGCGGCCGCGCCGGTCGCAAAGTGGACAGTGTGGTAGAAATGTTGTCGCGCCAACCGGCTGGCGCAGGAATCGAAAGCGATGTTCTGCACGAGCGCTCTTTGCGCAAATATGCGGGCGATTACGCGCTCTTCATGAGCGGCATGTTCCGCAAACACATTGAGGGAATCGGCTCTCTCGAGTACTACATCCGGGAAGGGAGCCGCTCGTATTGGACGGTTTCGGAACTCGACCTCTCACTTTATCGCACCGGTTATATGCTTTACCAGGAGCTTTCGAAAAAGTTCGAATACTATTCCGGCGCGCTCGATTATACGCGCAAGGCTTATTTTGCCGCCGCTCCAGGTGAAGAGCCGTTTGCCGGTTTTGTCCGCCAGATCGAAGGTTGGATGAAAGTGAACACCGCGGAAAACTAAATTGCTTTTAGTTTTGTCATCCCGGCCCCGCCTGTTGATTTAACCTAACCCGACGCTCCACCGTGAAAGCTTTACGGATTTTTTTTCTCGTCACGTTCCTTGGAGGCGTTTTGACGGCCGGTGTCTTGGCCTACTCCATATTTTACTGGTCAGCCGGGGACCGGCCCTACCCGGTGGAGATCCGGGTCGAGCAGGGCGATTCGTTGGCTAGCGTGGTCCGCAAGCTGCGCGATCAGCAACTGATTGCCAATGGATTTCTATTTTCTCTCTGGGCGCGTCTAAACGGTGTGGAAAAAAGAATCCACCAGGGGCTGTATCGCTTCGAAACCGCTGTGCCGCCGAGGGAAATCTTGGACCGGCTAGTGACCGGAAGGGGGATATTTCAAAGCGTTACCATCCCCGAAGGTTTGACGATCAAGGAAATCGCCGAATTGCTCGACAAGATGCAAATTGCCAATAAGGATACATTTTTAGCCGAAGCCGGCAGTCCAAATCTATTGGCAACGCTTGGCTTGAGCGAAAAGGGCCTCGAAGGATATTTGTTTCCAAGCACGTACCATTTTACGCCGTCGACCCCGGAAAAAGATATTATCACGACGATGGCCGAACAATTTCGCAAAGTATCCCTGCCCTTGTTGAATCAGCGCGACGGCGTGACGTCGCTCACCCCTCATGAAATTCTCACGATTGCCTCGATTATCGAGAAGGAGACGGGAATCGAGGCGGAACGTCCGTTGGTTTCGGCGGTATTTCACAATCGATTGCAACGCCAGATGCCGCTCCAAAGCGACCCTACCGTTATTTACGGCATCAAGGATTTCAGCGGTAATCTTACAAAAAAACATTTGCAGGATCCAACTCCGTACAACACTTACCGGATTTCCGCGCTACCCCCGGGGCCGATTTGTAATCCTGGTCTTTCCTCGATTCGGGCCGCGCTTCAGCCGGCGAAAGTTCCGTATCTCTACTTCGTGTCAAAAAACGACGGCACGCATCTTTTCTCGGAGTCGATCGAGGCGCATAACCAAGCGGTGAAGTTATATCAGCCTGCCCGTGATGCGCCGGTAAACCGTTCCAAGCGCAACGGCTAATAGTTCTGAGCTTAAGAGTCTCGGACCGACATGCTATAGTTTCTGAGATGCGAGATTCCCGTCCATCCAGTCATGAGGGGCCCGAAAATCTGGTCCTCCGTTTGGTCGCTCAACTCAGCCGCCACGTACTTTGGGACTCCTTGCTCATTTGCGTGCCCCCGGCCGCGGCGATGATGTACGTCGTCGTCGTGCTTTTCCGCTTCGCATGGTTGACTCAGTTGGCCGCTCTCTTGACGGCAGTTCTTGTCCTTGCGCTCTTCGCTATCACAGTTTTTCTGCGTCGCCACCCGCTAATCCCGACCTTCCGCGGAACCGCTCGTTTGGTGGATGAACGATCGGGAGCGAAGGATCATTTCTTGACGCTGGCAACGATTGACCCGGCCAATCAACCGGCTTCCTTTTTGATGCGGTTGCGCCAACAAACCGCCGTTTTTCTTGAGCGGGTGGAACTTAAGCGCGATTTTCCATATCGCCTTAAACGCTCGGCGTATTGGTCCCTGGCTTTGTCGCTGGCCGCGGCGATTTTGATTCATGCGCTCGTCCCCATGGCTTACTGGGCGCGCTATTCCGCTAACCCGCAAGAAAGGCTTCGGAACATCGCGCAAAAAATGGCGGCCAAGCCTCATCTTCGCCCGATCGCCAAAGAACTTGAAGCGCTTGCGACGAAGCTCGACGATCCGAAAATTTCTCCCGAAGAAAAGCGCTCGCTCGCTCAGAAAATCGAGCAAAAGATCGAGGAGCAGAGCAAGAAAGAAGAGCAGAAAGACGATCGCAACATGCTCGGAGACGCATCGAGCGCGCTCAGTGGCGTAGAAAAGCAGCAACAGTTGTCCAGCGGTCAAGACCAGCAGAAACAACAAGAGAAGGGCGGCGGGGGCATTCAAAGCAACGCGCCCCAGGATGGGCAAGGCGAAAACAAGCAAAGCCAAGGCGGCAGCGGCGAAAGCAAAGGCGAGTCGAGCGCACAGTTGAGCCAGGAAAAGATGGACCAGGGCAAGTCTGCTCAGCCAAATCCGAAAGAACAGGGACAAGACAAAAACCAAGCTGGCGACGCCAAGAACAATCAAAATCCACCGGACCCGAATCAACCCAGCAAGGATCCGAGTAAAGAGAAAACGGGAAAAACCGAAGGGGGTTCAAAAGACGGTGCCGGCAAACAGCAGGCACCGATGGAAGCGCCACCACAAGGCGGCCCGCAGGCCGATCGTTTCTACAAGCCCGGCGAAGGCAAAGAGGGTCTTGGTGCCAAAGGTTATGTGACGGTGCAATTGCCGGAAGATGTCATTGCCGACACCAAAGGCGAGGGCCGCCCGACTAAGGAGTCGAAAAATAATCGCGCGCGAACGCAAATCCCGGTTAGCAATGTGCCGTTGCCGGCCCATGTGCCGAACGCGCCGACAGAAAAGCAGCAAGTACCGATCGAATACCGCGGCATCCTGCGTTGACGGGGAGAAAGAGATTCATGAGTCTGGAACAATTTCAACAGACCTTTAAGCGTCTCGAAGCGGAGGTGCAAAAGGTCATCGTGGGTCATGACGACGTGATTCGAAAAATCTTGATCGCTTTTCTTGCTGGAGGTCACGTATTGCTGGAAGGCGTTCCCGGTTTGGGCAAGACTCTGCTGGTTAAGTCTTTGAGCCAAGCTCTCGGTATGTCGTTCAAGCGGATTCAATTCACTCCGGACTTGATGCCCTCGGATATCGTCGGCACCGAAGTGTTGAGCGAAAACAGCGGGCGGAGGGAATTTCAGTTTAAGCGCGGACCGATTTTCGCCCATGTTGTTCTGGCTGACGAAATCAACCGGGCGACGCCCAAGACCCAATCTGCCGTGCTCGAAGCGATGGAGGAAAAGCAAGTCACGGTGTTCGGCGAGTCGCATATTCTCGAGTCGCCCTTTATCGTGTTAGCGACGCAAAACCCCATCGAGCTCGAAGGCACGTATCCGCTGCCGGAGGCGCAACTCGACCGGTTCTTTTTCAAGCTTTTAGTTGCCCCACCAGCGCCGGCCGAGTTGAAAGAAATTTTGAAACGGACGACAGGCACGGTCACCGGCGAGGTCTCGAAAGTTTTGCCCGAGGATGGCGGCCAATTGGTCGGTGAGATGCAGAAACTGCTGCGCCAGGTTATGATCGCACCGCCCATTGAGGACTACGTTGTGCGTTTGGTGCACGCGACTCAATCGGACGGCGCAAACGGCGGCCGGAGCTCAGTGAAACAGTACGTCCGCTTTGGCGCAAGCCCGCGCGGCGCGCAGGCCATTATTCTAGGCGCCAAAGGCAACGCGCTGGCTGAAAGCCGGGTCCACGTGAGCTACGAAGACGTCGAACGCATGGTCTACCCGGCATTGCGCCACCGCATTATTCTCAACTTCCAGGCCGAAGCGGAAAATATTACAACCGATCAAGTCATCGGAGAGGTTCTCAAACACGTGCCAAAAAATTAGACGGCTGCGCGGACTGGCTGCATTGAGTCCGGTACTCGGCTGAAAACGCTCAGACCGATCGTTCGCCTATTTGTTGATCTTGTTCTTGATCGGGGCGATCGATTTTATGACCAAAGCGGCCGAATACTTTGAGATAGACAAAGGTTCCCAAACCGCGCATGAAGGGCAGGCAAGTTTTAAGCTCGGGTGTCGGTCTTCTTAGGGGCTTGAGTGTGGCGCAGATAGATAGGCGACGAGCGTCTTTAGATCTTCCTGAGCCATGCCTGAATACATTTCGTAGGGCATTACCGGTAAAATTCTGCTGCCGTCGCGCCGAATGCCTTTGATGATAGCGTCAATGATTTGCTGGTCCGTCCACGCGCCTAACTAAGCCGGTTTTTTTGTCTTGAGTCAGGTTGGTGCTATAAACCGTTCCGAACGGGATGGGGAACGCGCGCCCGCCGGTGTGTTGTGTTTGCTTCGGCACGATATGGCAGGCACACCCACCAGCGACGGCGAAAATGTATTGACGTCTGATGCAGCGGTGAGCCAGTTAAACCCGGGGCCAATAAGCAGCCAAAGCATGACGAGCGACGCAAGTTGATGGACATCATGATTGAAGAGCGGCCTCCTCGCGAGTGTTTCCGTCGAGTTGTTGGAGTAATGCATAAAAGCATTGATTGACCGGCGCCGCCTTGCCGGCCTGGCGCAATATTTTTGTGACGATGCCGTTAAAGGCTTCGTATTCGAGCGGTTTTTTCGCTTCCAAATCTTGCAGCATGGATGGTTTGAATTCGCCCAGGCCTTTGGAAAAAGTGATAGTGTCGTCGAACAAGGCGCGCGGCAGATGGATACCGCGCGAGAGCGCCGCCGCTTGCACTTCTGCCATGCAGTCGATGGCCAGATTGAGCAGAGCCTGCGACTCCAGAATTCTTTTCATGTTGGCGCGGGACAAACTACTGATGGCGCAGAAGGGCGCATTCCATAACAACTTGGTCCATTGAACGGTGTCGATGTTCTCGCTGATCGCGCAGTCCACGCCTGCCGCGGCAAGGGTTCCATCGATCAGCGCGGCGCCCGCGCGGTTTTCGCCGTCCGATTGCCCGAAGATAATCTTGCCGCCGGTAGAATGAGAAATTACTCCGGGGGCAATCACTTGGGCGCCGATATAGACGACGCCTGCGAGCGTTCGTTGCGCGCCCCACGAACGCGCGATCCTCTCCGCGTTGTCCACGCCGTTCTGCAAAGACAAAATCAATGTACCGCCACCGATCAGTGGCGCGAGCGCGCGTGCGGCGCTTTCGGTGTCGTACGACTTGACAGAGAAAAGCACAAGATCGGCCGTGCCAAATTCAGCAGGATCGTCGGTAAAGAGGGAATCGCTGACGAGGAGACTTCCGGTCGCGCTGTCGATTCGAAGGCCGCTTCGGCGCATGGCATCGAGATGTTTACCGCGGGCGATGAAAACAATCTCATGCCCGGCGGTCGCGAGCTTTGCGCCAAAGTAGCCGCCGACCGCCCCAGTTCCCATTACAGCGATACGCATCGCTTTACCTCGGCGTGACTTTAGTCGCGCGCATAGGGGATGTCAATTTGGCGGCGATTTAAGCTTTTTGCGGTGATATGGTATGAAACCAAGCGATGGAAAAGATCGAACCGCAAAAAGATCATGAGCGGCTGCGCGAGTATTGCCCGGGGCTGCAAGTCAAGTTCAAGGGCAAGGCCTATACGATCCAGCGCCGCACGACCCTCGCATCCGGCGAGGCCGCCATCGTGTTACAGGGAGAGAACGAGCAATTCGTCATCACGGCTAACCAATTTCTCGCCGGAGTTCAATCTTAAAATCATCGAGCTTGCTTGAGGAGTGCATCATGGGGAAAATTCGTTTGACATTGGCCTGCTGGGATTACGACCGCACGCGCGCGTTGCAGGACGGCAGAGTTGAGGTGGAGGGTGTCGATCTTACTTATCTGCCGCTGCGCGTCGAAGAGACGTTTTGGCGCATGCTGCGCTACGGTGAGTTCGACGTGGCCGAGATGTCTACGGGTTCATTTTTGATGTCGCGAGATAAGGGCGCGCCGCGGTTGATCGGAATTCCCGTTTTTCCGTCAAAGACGTTTCGTCATTCGTGCATCTACATCAACACGGACTCGGGGATTAAAAAGCCCGCCGACATGGCCGGCAAGCGCGTCGGAGTTCCCGAATATCAAATTACCATGGCGACGTGGGCGCGCGGCGTCCTGCAGCATGAATATGGCGTTGCGCCGGAGAAAATGAAATGGTTTACCGGCGGCGAAGAACATCCGGGACGCCAGGATAAAGTCAGGCACAAACTGCCGCCGAACATCGAAATCCAACCGATTGCCGCGGACAAGACGCTCTCCGGCATGCTCGAACGCGGCGAGATCGATGCCATGATCTCGGCGCACATGCCCTCTCCATTTGTCCGGCGACATCCGAAGGTGCAGCGTTTGATCCCGAATTTTCGCGAAGTGGAGCAAGACTATTTCAAACGCACGAGGATTTTTCCGATCATGCATACCATGGTCATGCGCGAGGAGGTCTATGAAAGGCATCCGTGGATTGCCCAGAGTCTATTCAAGGCGTTCGAGGAATCGAAGCGGCTTTGCCAGGAAGCGATGTACGAATTTTCGGCGCTGAAGTATATGCTCGCCTGGTCCATCGACGAGATGGAAAAAGAGCGTGAAGTGTTGGGGCCGGACGCCTGGGCGTACGGGCTGGAAGCCAATCGCCATATTCTGGAAACATTGGTACAGTACACCTACGAGCAGGGGTTGATCAGCCAGCGACTCGAAGTCGATTCGCTGTTTGCCAAAAGCACGCTGGAAGAATTCAAAATATGAGGTTTGGGTAAGATCGATGGAAGGATTCCATGGCGGACGAAAAACCGCAGGCATTTGAAGAGACCAAATGGTGGATCGATCGCGGTCCGGTGAAGGAGCGCGAAAAGGCTGCCACCCCGGAAAAGGGCATCATCGAGAAGTGGGCCTACGAGCTATTGCGCAATTACAACCAGGACCAGGCCGCCAAAAATTTAGTCGATATCAATACGAAATTGCTAAACGGTCTTTCCATCGCTGCCGGAGCATGGGGTTATTATTCCTTGGAAATAGGTAACTATCCGGCCGAGAAGTTGTCTAAGATTAAGAGCGGTCTACCTCTGCCGGCTGGCGCTCGAGGCATCGTTATCGATGCCGGCTATTCGGTGCGGATTATCATTACCGGGGAACCGGTGGGCGAGCGCTACGTCGATATCAACTTTACGGACGCGCCCGCGTTAGACTATTGGGTCAATGGCCAATTGATCGAAGAGCGAGTCTATTCGAATGTGGGCGAAGCGCTCAAGCGCATCCGGCTGGAGCTGCCGAGGTATCTAAACCCGCCTAAGCAATCTTAATGGCAGCCGCAGGTTTGCGGGGTGCAGCCGCAGCCACCGCTTGCAACAGAAGTTTCCTGTCCCGAAGCCGGCGAGCTGAAAACCGAAAGCTGCTTCTCGACGGCACTGCTTTGACATTTGGGACAGGCGATTTTTTCACGCGGCGAGAGAACGATCGTTTCAAAGCGGTGCTTACACCGACGACAGTTGTATTCGAATATCGGCATAATTCTTCGCTCCCGCCGGTAATTTCAATCGCAAACGCGAGGCTTTCAGGCGCGCTGCGCCTTGGTCTTTTTCTGTTTGGCGGCTTCGCGCAGCGGGTTATCGCGCGGGATCGGCTCCAGCGCCGTGATCTCCAAGCCATAACCGCGTAGCCCGACCAAATGCTTCTTGTTATTCGTTAGCAGGCGCATCTTGCGGATTCCTAAGTCGCGCAAAATCTGCGCGCCGATGCCGTACTCTTTAAAATCGGCTTGATAGACGAAGGAGCGGTCCGTTTCGCGCTGCTGTTTTCCTTCAAGTCTCGGATACGCGACCATCGCCGGCCGCAAGCCTCTGAGCTCCGGGCGCAGGTAGAGGATCACGCCTTTCCCCGCCTTGGCGATGATTTCCATGGAGCGCTGAATGACCGCATTGGTGTTGAGCAATTCAAAGCCGAAGACATCGCCAGGAATATATTTGGTATGGACGCGGACCAAGGTTTCTTCTTTGGGCGAAATATTGCCCTTGATGAGCGCCAGATGTTCGCTTCGATCGACGTGGGTGTTGTAAACGATCGCTTGAAACATGCCACCGACCCGAGTTGGCAGCGGCGCGCTGGCGGCGCGATAGACGAGAGAGTCGTAATTCAAGCGGTGCTGGATGAGGTCCGCCGTCGTGACAGCCTTGAGTTTGTGCCGCTTGGCAAACCGCATCAAATCCGGCTGGCGCGCCATGGTGCCGTCGTCTTTCATGATTTCGCAGATCACGCCGGCGGGTTTTAGACCCGCCAGCCGGGCCAGATCCACGGAACCTTCGGTTTGCCCGGCGCGCACCAAGACGCCGCCGTTACGAGCCCGCAGAGGGAAAATATGGCCCGGGATGACGAGATCTTGCGGCTTGGCATTGTCTGCAATCGCATCGAGAATAGTCTTGGCACGATCTGCGGCGGAGATTCCAGTGGTGATTCCGCTGGCGGAATCGACCGAAACCGTAAATGCAGTGCCAAACGGCGAGGTATTTTCGGACACCATCATTGTTAGGCCAAGAAGACGCACTGTCTCTTCCGTCAGTGGCAGGCAGATCAAGCCGCGCCCATAGGTTGCCATGAAGTTGATTGCATCCGGGGTGACCTTCTCCGCTGCCATGCAGAGATCTCCCTCATTCTCACGGTCTTTGTCATCCATCAGAATGACCATCCGGCCGCGCCGAATATCGGCGATAGCTTCGTCAATGGTGGCTAAAGGCATGGGGCTGTACTTTACCATCTTGTCTCAAGTCGTCAACCGACGGTCCCCGCGGTGGATTGCGAATGAATGTGATGCAGCGGACGAAAAATATTCCGACTTCGAACGGGGAGGTTAGGGGCCGCATTGACTTTCGTTTGCGCAGTGCATAGCGTAACTACAGTTTCTTTCAATGAAAATCCGCCAGACTAAAAAGACGCTCTCAGCGATTGGCCTGCTACTAGTAATCATGCTGGCTTGTGTTGCGGTGAGTTTGGCGCAGGACAGCCCTGCCATCGGACTTAGCCATTCGATTGGCTTCCAGCGCGGCGGCCATGCGGGTAATGCCTCGACGGTCGACGGTTACGCGCTTCGAAGCGGCTTAGTTCCGCAATCGGGCTATGCGCCGATCTCTTTTCCGAGGGCGGCGCGGGCGCCGCGTAAGGTCCAATCGCCGGCGGCGGTGAGCGGTGGTTTATTAGACTTCGCCGGCGTCAAGCCGCGAAAAATTGCCCTCCATCTTCTCGATTCGATCCTTTTGATCTAGATTTCTCCCCCGCTAGATTTGCCAATTTTGTCCGATTGTTCATTCTGGGCGCCCGCACGTGCTGTGCAGGCGGCTGCCCGGCAATCCGGTTCACAGGGGGCCTCAGGGCGCCGCAAAAAAGATGGAACAATCGGAGTGAGGAGTCCGTCTAATTGTCACGGAGGTTATTTCATGATCGTCAAGAAAAGAACCAAAGCACAACGACCGAATCAGCCTGGTCGTGCGCCTTTTTGGGTTCAGGGGTCGCCGCAGCGGAGCCCCATGATCGAGGAAAAGGCGATGATGATTTTTCAGCCCGATATTCTCATTGACGCGCAATTTCAGTCAACTCAGCGCAGGCGCTTTCATCTCGATCCCGAAAGAGTGCTCATGCTTGCCCTGTTACAGGATGCCGTGGTCTGTTTCCAGGAGCACGCCTTAGCCAAATGCAAGCGCAAGCAAGCGCTACATCGCGAAGCGGAAGAATGGATTACAAATACCGATCGATCCTATCTGTTCTCCTTCGAAAACGTGTGTGAAACGCTAGCCTTCGACCCCAACTATATGCGCGAGGGACTGCAGCGTTGGAAACACTCGATACGGCAGAATGGCGGTGAAAAAGGCGGCCGGAATATGATTGGCCGGGTCGGAACCTAAGTGTTAGAGGAATAAAAATATAGTCGCAGCGATTACCCTGCGTCATGGCGCTACGGTAAAAATAAAAAAAAGGAAGAAAAAATGGTAGGGCGATTAACAAATTATAAGAAAACAATCAGCATCGCTTCGTTGCTCGCCGGCAGTACGTTTTGCGTGCTGGCGGGCGTCGGTATCGGTGCCGGGATCGAGAACCATCCGTCGGCCGATCGTACCATCCCAGTCGCCGGCTCTACGGAGGCGGTTCGCGGCTTGCCGAATTTTGCCGACCTGGCAAAGAGAGTGGGACCTTCGGTGGTGAACGTTTCGACGACCCAGATTCGAAAGATGGCGCAGGACATGCCCTCGCCATTTGACCAGGGCGATCCCCGTAACGACTTGTTGGAAAGGTTTTTCGGCGGACGCATACCGCGCGGCCCGCAGCGCCAAAACGGCGTGGGCTCGGGATTCATCATTGATCATAACGGCACGATTCTCACCAATTACCACGTCGTCAACAACGCCCAGAAAGTCAGCGTGACGTTATCCGACGGCAAGAGTTATGACGCCAAAGTGATCGGCAAAGATGAAAAGACCGATATTGCCGTCATCAAAATCGATGCGGGGCGAGACCTTCCGGCTGTGACTCTGGGCGACTCCGATCGCCTGGAAGTCGGCGAGTGGGTGATGGCTATCGGTAATCCCTTTGGCCTCGACCACACGGTAACCTCGGGTATTGTTAGCGCCAAGGGGCGGCAAATCGGCGCCGGGCCGTACGACAATTTTATCCAAACCGACGCGTCGATTAACCCCGGGAATTCCGGCGGGCCGTTGCTCAATTTGCGCGGTGAAGTGGTCGGTATCAATACCGCTATTTTCAGCCAATCCGGCGGCAACATCGGTATCGGCTTTGCCATTCCAACAAACTCGGTGAAAGATCTGCTACCTCAACTGAAAGATAAAGGCAGAGTCGTGCGCGGCTATTTGGGTACGACCGTACAGAAAATCACACCCGAAATTGCCGATTCACTCGGTCTAAAGCAGAACGCGGGAGCTTTAGTCGCTGATGTGGTGAAGGGTGGCCCGGCCGAAAAAGCCGGTGTTAAAGCCGGTGATATCATCGTCGAGTTCGATCGCAAAGAGATTAAGGATTCATCCGATCTTCCCGCAGCCGTGGCTCGGCTTGCACCCGGAACCGCGGCTCAACTGAAGATCGTTCGCGAAGGCAAGCAGATTTCTTTGCCGATCACGGTCGGGGAAATGAAGGACAGTGAGGTCGTGGCTTCTGCGGGTCAAGAGAGCGAACTGGGTCTTACCGTTCAACCTGTAACCCCGGACATCGCGCAAAGTTTGGGGCTCGAGCGCGCCGAAGGGCTTGTCGTTGCCTCCGTCAAGCCAGGCAGTGCCGCGGACGAAGCTGGGTTACGCTCCGGTGATGTGATCACGCAAGTCAACCGGCGCCCGGTGAAGAATTTGGCGGACTACAACCGCGAAATTTCACGCAACGAAAAAAGCAAATCAGTGCTTTTTCTTGTGCGCCGCGGTGAGTCGAGCGTGTTCTTAGCCTTGAAGCGCTAGCTCGTCTCGAGCGCTAGAGCCCAAGCCGCTCAGCTCAAGGCCCGCCCGATTTCGGCGGTGCGAGCTGAGCGGTTTTTTTTGGCCCGGCTATTTGACCAATCCTTCCTGGAGTGCAATTTTATTCGCTCGCCTTTTCCTGCTAGATTGCTCTTCCTGACTCGAAAGATCTGGAGAATTCAATGAAATTGGGATTGATCGGCCCTCGTGGTGCCGGGAAGACAACGATTTTCAATATGCTTACCGGGCTCCAGGCCCAGGTCGGTGGATTCGGCGGCAAAGAAGAAGTGCATCTCGGGGTGATCAAAGTGCCCGATGCGCGCATCGACAAGCTTTCGGCGATATTTAAACCGAAAAAAACCACCTACGCCGAGATTCGCTTTACCGATTTTCCGCCAAGCCAGGGCGATGACGATTTAAAGTCAAACAACGCGCTCGTTATGCAAATGCGCGAAGTTGACGCCATCGCACTCATTTTGCCCGACTTCGAGACCGACGCCAAACCGTTGAAAGACTTGAACGCGCTCCTCACGGAAATGATCCTGGCCGATCTTACCGTGGTCGAAAACCGGCGGAGCCGGCTCAAGAAAGAAAAAGCGAGGCCGCAGGAAGAGGCATTGCTCGAGCGCTGTGCCGCGGCTCTGGAGAACGAAGAAAGTCTGCGAAATCTTAACTTCACTGCCGATGAGGAAAATCTGTCTTCCGGCTTCGGTTTCTTAAGTCGGAAGCCCATGCTGGTCATTTTCAATCGCCCGGAAGAAAAAGCCAGTGTACCGTTGGAAGGGGCGTACCTGGAGGAATTGACCCGGCGCGGTCTCCAGGGACTCGCGCTCGCCGGCAAAGTCGAATTGGAAATCGCTCAGCTCGACGAAAGCGATCGAGCCGGATTCCTGCAGGAGATCGGCATCAAGGAACCTGCGCGCGAGCGGTTTATTCGCGCTTCCTATGCATTGTTGGACTTGATCAGTTTTTTTACCACCGGTGAAGATGAGGTGCGCGCCTGGACGATCGCTCAAGGCACCGTGGCGCGAAAAGCAGCTGGGAAAATTCACAGCGACATCGAGCGCGGCTTTATTCGCGCCGAAGTGGTCGCCTATGAAGACTTCATCACTTACGGCAGCGAAGCAAAGTGTAAAGAAGCCGGCAAGCTTCGGTTGGAAGGCAAAGAGTACCTCGTCAAAGACGGCGATATCATCCATTTTCGATTTGCCGTCTAGCTCTGAAGTTTCCCGAAAACATTTGCTGATCCGTGGTTTCACCGGCTTGTTGAGTGCCGGATAAGAATCGTCTAATATTCGCCCCTGCACATCGGTCCAGTCGGAGAAGATTGCGATATCCTATGGAGGTCTTTGTAAAGCGACGAAGCACCGGAAAGCAGTGCTTCGCGGAGAGTGCGCGCTTGTTCATCACTGGCGCGCTATCTTCGGCACTTCTGGTTTCTATTGTCGCAGGTTCGGCATGGGCGAATCCTTATCTGGCTAAGCCGGCCGAGCGGTTGGTCCATATTCGCATTGCCACTTGCGCCGTTTCCGGCGGCTTTACTCACCTCTATACCGCCTTAGAAAACAATCTGTTCGAGAAGTATGGATTTAGGATGGAGCATGTTTTTATTCGCGGCAGCGGCCCGTCGCTCGCCGCGCTCATGGCCGATGAGATTCAATTTCTCTATTGCGCTGCCGACGCAACCATACCGTCTTTGGCCGCCGGGGTAGACGTCAAGCTCATCGCCGCGCCGTTGATCAAGCTGCCCTACGTACTAGTGACACGGAAGGAAATACATCGGCTTGAGGATTTGAGAGGAAAATCGTTGGGCGTGGCGCGCGCCGGCGATCTGAGCGATCGCTTGTCGCGCGCCATGGTAAAGAAGTTCAATATTGCCGATGTCACCATGCGGCCCATCGGCGGCAGCCAAACCGAGCGCTATCAAGCCATGGTTGCCGGTATCGTCCAGGGTGTTGTCATCACGCCGCCCCTCGATGTGCGCGCCAAGAACGACGGCTACAATATCGCCTATCGATTGATCGATCTCGACATCCCGTTTATCTACAGTTCCGTCCATGCCACTTCCCGGCTGATTCGAGAACGCCCGCGTACGGTGCAGCGCATGGTCGGCGCGTTCGCCGAGGCGCTCAATTTCGCCGATCGCAATCCGGCGAAAGCAAAAGCAGCGATCGCCAAAGTCATGCGGTTGAAAGACGAGGAGGCGTTGCAGGTTTCTTATAACGTTTACACTCAAGACATCGTCGATCGGCGCATGATCGTCCCCGCCGCTGCAGTAACAGAGTCCGTGGAATTGCAACGCAGTTTAGGAACGCTCATTAAGCGGAAAGCGGACGATCTCTACGACAATTCCTTTGTGAACAATCTGGAGAAGAGCGGATTTCAAAACGAGCTCTGGGGTAAATGATCACAGACGCTCGTTTGAA
>CAMLCX010000013.1 GCA_946478635.1 uncultured Pseudomonadota bacterium | reverse complement strand
ACGCGCGGACGCTGGAATCCGCGGCTCGACCTGTGATAACTAATCGTGCCGCGAAGAATCATCTGTGGGGTCGTTAATTAAGGGGGCCCGAAATGATCGTTGGCAACTTTTGTCCAAAGCTGTCCCGTAACTCTGTACTGCCGATAATCTTTCTTTGTCATCTATTGAGCTTCGAGCCGGTTTTGCTTTTTGCCGATAGCTCCACGTCGCCGCGCGTCATTGCAGCCGGCACGCGCCAACCATCGCGGCGCTCGGCCTTTACCTCGCAGGAGCGATTTCCACTTTACTTTGTCGAGAACCGCGGGCAGGTCGACCCGCGAGCCGCCTACTACATTCACGGTTCCGATAAGGCCTTCTACTTTGGCTCCGGAGGCGTCACCCTGGTGCTAAGTCAATCCGCGCCGACAAGCGTTGCTTCGGCGTCTTTCAACTCGGAACAATTTAGCCAGGGGATGACGCCAAGCGCGATCTCCCGCACCGCGGTTGTGTTGGATTTCGTTGACGCGAATTCCTCGGTCACACCGGTTGGCGAGGATTTATCGCCGGCGCGGTTTAGCTATTTCAAAGGGCCGCGCGAGAATTGGGCGGTGGGACTTAGGAGTTACACAAAACTCATTTATCCGGAGTTGTGGCCGGGAATCGATCTTATCTATACGGCGTCGGCGGATCGGCTGAAATACACGTTCATTGTCAAACCCGGGGCCGACCCTAAACGAATTAAACTGCGCTACCGCGGTGCTGAATCCGTTTCGTTGAGTGCGCAGGGTGAACTGCTCGTGCGCACGGCCGTCAATGATTTTCGTGACGACAAGCCGACGGCGCACCAGGAGAGCAATGGCGGATTTGCCGACGTCAACGCCGCGTATAGGCTCCTCAATTCGCCCGGGGATACGGGTACTGCCTATGGCTTTCACATCGGTTCCTACGACGCCACCAAAGTTTTGGTGATCGATCCGGCGATTTTAGTCTACGCCGGATTTATCGGTGGCGCCGGTGACGATCGCGGCAACGCCATCGCAGTGGATGCCGCCGGCAATAGCTACATTACCGGCGAGACCAGCTCGCTTCAGTCATCTTTTCCGGTCGCCGGCGGTCTCGACGTGGGTCAAAATGGCGGCGTCGATGCATTTGTCGCGAAGGTAGATCCGACCGGCTCGCAATTATTGTTCGCCGGTTTTATCGGCGGAACCGGTGACGATCGGGGTAAGTCGATCGCCGTCGATTCATTGGGTAACTCTTATATCACCGGCGAGACCAGCTCCGACCAAACCAGCTTTCCAGTTGCCACCGGACCCGACTTGACCTTTAACGGCACAGTCGATGCCTTTATCGCCAAAATTAACTCTACAGGCACGAATCTCGTTTACGCCGGTTACATCGGCGGTCTCGACGCTGACCGCGGCATGGGAATCGCGGTCGACAGCTTGAATCGAGCTTACGTCGCGGGGGAGACCGCTTCGAGCGGCAGCTCATTTCCCACCGGCGCCGGGTTTGGTGGTTTGAGCAGCTTTGATTCAAGCCTGAACGGGGGTGTTGACGCATTTGTCGCCCGCGTGGCGGCGGATGGTGCGTCACTGGAGTATGCCGGCTTTATTGGCGGCATTGGCACCGATCGCGGGACGAGCATCGCCGTCGACAGTCTCAATCGAGCTTATATTACCGGGGAGACCGATTCGGCCAACTCGTCATTTCCAACTGGCATCGGTTTCGCCGGCTTGACCTCGTTTGATTCCAGTTCAAACGGACTCACGGATGCGTTTGTCGCGCGCGTTGCAGCCGATGGACTATCTTTAAACTATGCCGGTTATATTGGCGGTTCCCTCGCCGACAAAGGGAACGGGATCGTCGTGGACGGCGATGGGAACGCCTACGTGGTCGGGGAAGCCAGCTCCGATGCCAGTTCTTTTCCGGCCGGAAACGGTCTCGGGGTGCTTCCGGGGCCGGGCCAACTTCAGGGGGGAGGCATCGACGCCTTTGTCGCCAAGATTAATTCCACGGGCACAAATCTCGTCTACGCCGGTTATATCGGCGGTACGGCAGACGATCGCGGCAACGCGATCGCGCTGATGCCGGGCTGCGCCAATAGTTGCGAGGTCTATATCACGGGAGAAACCAGCTCGCTTGAGGCCAGTTTTCCGGTCTCCGTCGGGCCGGATCTAACTCACAACGGCGGTGTCGACGCCTTTATCGCCAAGATCAATTCGAACGGCAGCCTCGGCTTGGCTGGTTATATCGGCGGCGCCGGCGATGATCGCGGCAAGGGTATCGCGTTGGATGCCATCGGCGATGTTTACTTGACAGGCGAGACCAACTCGAATGAGAGCACGTTTCCGGTTAGGGGACAGCTCGATCGGACAGAAAATCTCATCGTCGACGCCTTCGTCGCAAAGATTTGCGTGACGTCTTGCACCGACGTCAAGGTGACCAAGAGCGACAATCCCGACCCGGTAACCGTGGGCGCGAGTGTAACGTATACGATCACCGTAACGAACAACGGCCCCGACACCGCCCATGATGTTGAGATGGTCGATGTCTTGCCGAGCACGGTTGCGCTGGGCTCGGTAACTCCGAGCGTGGGGAGCTGCACCGGTTCCACGACGATTACCTGCGATCTTGGAGATCTGGCCAACGGCGCGAGCGCAACCGTGACCATCGTGGTCACCACCACGGCGAGCGGCAAGCTGACAAATACGGCGACTGTGTCGAGCGACGAGACCGATACCGATCCGAGCAATAACAGTGTGGCGCAGCAGACCACGGTGACGCTGCCGGATTTGATCGTGAAATCTGTCAGCGCTGTCACGGCGGCAATTGCAGGTTCGGATATTGTCGTGAACGATGTGACCAATAACAAAGGCAAGGTTGCTGCCGGCGTCTCGGTAACGCGCATTTATCTGTCCGCTGATTCCAAGTTTGACGACGGCGTCGATACACTGTTGGGAAGCCGATCGATCCCAACGCTCGCTCCCAAAGAAAGCAGCAGCGGAACCACAACCGTGACGATTCCCCTGGCGACGGCCCTCGGTCGCTATTTCCTGATCGGGGTTGCCGATGCGGCGACCGCAGTGTCTGAAACTAAGGAAAAAAACTCCAAAGCACGGTCATTGACGGTGACTTTGCCGGACTTGACCGTACAGACGCTACATGGACCTTCTTCCGCCGCCGCCGGCGCCGGTATCGTCGTCAGCGACACGACCAGCAACAAAGCGCGGGTAGGTGCGGCAGCGTCAACGACGCAATTTTATCTCTCCGTCGATGCGACTTTTGACGGCGGCGATGTGCTGCTTGGCAGCCGAAGCGTGCCGGTGCTGGGCGCCAAAGGCCGCAACGCTGGATCGACAACAGTGACGATTCCGTTGGCGACCCCGCCGGGCCGCTATTTTGTACTGGCTGTTTCTGATGGCGCGGGCGCGGTGTCCGAGCTCGACGAGAATAATAATCTCCGTTCCAGATCGATGACGATTACACCGTAGCCGGCCCTATTGTTGGAACGATCGCACCGGTTTGATGCGCTCTGTCGGAGCGGCTTTCTCAGGCTCCATATCGTTAGTATGGGATTCCATTGGGCCGGGTGCTGGAAGCATGGTTCCGGCAACGAGGAGGGTTTTGATAGTTGAATTAGCCGGCGTCGATGCTACAATACGTCGAGAAGTTACAACTGGTAAGAATACTTAAGATTTGTGAAGGCCTCTCGGGAGCGATTCCGAGGGGTTTTTATTTTGTCTAGGAGTTGACGAGATGGCAGACGCAAGCGTGCCGATGACCAGCAAGGGATATCAGTTTTTAGTGGATGAACTGAAGCGTTTAAAGACCGTCGAGCGGCCGAAGAACATCCACGACATCGAAGAGGCGCGCGACCACGGTGATCTTTCGGAAAACGCGGAATTCCACGCCGCCAAGGACCGCCAGTCGTTGCTCGACGTCCAGATTCGCGAAATTGAAGACAGACTCGCTCGTGCCCAGGTCATCGACGTTACCAGGCTCTCCGGCGACAGGGTGGTTTTTGGCGCCACCGTATCCCTCGCCGATGGTGCTACCGGGGATAAGGTGGTATATCAAATCGTCGGCGATCACGAAGCAGAGCCTAAGAACGGCAAGATTTCGATCAGCTCTCCGGTCGCCCGTGCTCTGATCGGCAAGAGCGAAGGAGACGAAGTTCAGGTTCACACCCCAACCGGTGTCCGCACTTTTGATATTCTCAGCGTGGAATATATCGAATAGATCGCTCGGCAAAGCGGGACGGGCCGTTCTGGAAAGGCAGCATGTCCTTTTCAGCGATAAAAACTGTTCTCATTTGCTACTCGCTACGGTGCTTTGGTCTCAAGCGCCTGCCGGTTGATTGCCAACGCCGGAATGCGGTTGGGTGTCGGCTGTTCGTCGGTTTTTCTCTCATTGCTGTTTTCATCCCCGCAATCGTCCGCTCGGAGATTCTCATCGAAGCGCGTGTCGGCTTTCATGGTGTTTTTCAACTCGGGCGTCCATTTCCTCTTGAAATTGAATTGAGCAACACCGGCCGCCCGGCCGAAGGATTGCTGGAAGTTCGAGTCTGGAAGGGCGGCGCGACCAAAGGCGGCGCTCCCTATGTGGCGAGTTACCAGCGCGAGGTTTTTCTTCCCGCACAGGCGGGCAAGACCATTCAGCTCACGGTCGATCCGGACTTTATCAGCCGGCCCCTGATCGTTCGATTCAATGCCGCCGACGCAAAAGCTGCGCGCGAGATCGATTTGCGCCGCCATTTCTCGCCGGCGCCGGTGTTGCTGCTGATGAGCGGCAGCGGCGTCTTCCCGCCGATCACGTTTGGCGCCACGGCGCAAAACCGGCTTGTGTCCTTGTCGCCGGTAGAGCTGGCGGCCGATTCGCGATCCCTGCTCGGTGTCTCCCATCTTATTCTTTACGACCAATCTTTGCGCGAGTTAACGCGCGCGCAGCTTCTCGCCCTCGACAGCTGGCTTCTCGCGGGCGGCAGAATGGTGATCATCGGCAGTCTCAACTATGCTCTCTATCAAGAAGCTGCACTTGCGCGATATCTTCCGGTGCGCGTCAATGGCGCCAAGCAAATTTCGTTTGCGCCGACGACCGGAAGAGGTGAAAGAAACCTCCGGCTCGCCGGCGTTTGGGCGCAAACTTCGGTTTTAGTCAGCGGCAAGGCGCTGACCGAGGCCGACGGCATTCCCGTGCTCGTGGAAACTACTCGCGGTCGGGGCAAAATTACCTACCTGGCTCTCGATATCGGGCGGCCGCCGCTGTCGGAGTGGGACGGTTTGGCGAATTTCTTGCAGAACCTGGTGACGCCGACCGGCGCCGAGGATCCGGCGCCGCGCTCGGAGTGGAGCGACGCGGTTTTTAACCAGTTGATTGCGAGCCCAAAATTTATTTCGACCTACGTGCCGTCCGGGTCTCTACTCCTGGCCATGGCCGGTTATCTTGCCGGTATCGGCGTATTGGCCTGGCTGTGGCAAAAAAAACGCCTGGCCCCGCGACTGTTATCGATTGGTCTCATCACGTTTGTCGCGGCCGGGACGACAGCGGGATATTTTCACTTCAGTCATGGCGGCAATATCCCCGACGGTGTGCTCCTGGTTTCCACGGTGATGGAAAATAACGGCGATGGCTTTGTCGACGCGCAAACCAATTTAGCGTTGTTTTCCACCCAGCTGCGACAGTATGATTTACAGCTCGAACGCGGGTGGAGCGAGTTGACGCCGGTTGCGAGCCGCGCCCGAGCCGATACCGAACCGGCGGTGGTCACTCAGGACGCCGGCGGCGCAAGCCGCTACCGATTGCCGCTGCGGGAGTGGGATTACCGCTTGTTTCGCTTGCGCCGTGTCGATCCGTTTCCATTTTCCGCCGAGTTCGCCATGCAAGGGGATCAATTGCTCGTTCAAGTGGAAAACAAGAGCGCGAAAGATCTCACCCAATGCTGGCTGCTTGTGCCGGGGCAACGCTTCGACCTCGGCGTGGTCCCGCGTGGCGCAACCTGGCGGCGGACTTTTTCGCTTTCGAACGGCGCGGTCAAAGATCAACCCGGCGTTGCCCGGCCGGAAAGCCTGAGCCTGCGGGAAATGACTTTCGCCGACAAAACACGGGATATTCTCTTTCACTCTTCGATTTTTTCTCGCGACGGCGATCCCCGGCTGGCGGGAAGCGCGGCGGTTTTCTTCGGCTGGGTGAAAGACCCTGAAGCACACGTGCGCATCGACGACCCGCGCATTCAAGCCCAGAACTATGCGCTCTTCCGCGCTGTTTTCCCTCTGGCGAGCGGAGAGGACGAATGAGAGAGAACCCCGTGTGGCGCGAGAGTTTGGAAGTCTACTTTGGCGAAGGCCACGGCTTTGCGGTTTATTTCTATATTCTCGTTATTCTGGCCCCGGTGGAATTTTTGTCCTTGTATGTGCCTTCGCTCGATACCCAACAATGGAGCGGTTCGGCGAGCCTGTTCAAGGTGTCCGCCGTGACCGCGCTGCTGCTGATCGTCTATTTCGCGCTGCGCGTCGCCAATCAAGAATTCGTACCCTGGCGCTTTAAACCGCTCAAACATTGGTTGCGCGAGCAGGGCGAGTCCGCGCAGTCCGTGAGCCGCGCGCAAGTCAACTTTCTGGTAACGCACATCGGCCTATCCCTGCTGCTCTGCGCGCCGCTCTTGATCTGGGCCGGCGCCATCGCCCGCACGCCGCTCGTCAATGTCGCCCTGACATTGCTGCTCTTGCCGTTTTACGCGGTGACCTACGGGGTTTGGGGTTTGGTGAGTCTCGCGCTGTGGGAGCGCCGCATCGAGAGCCGTCAGGTATTTATCCGCAGTTTTTTTATTTGCCTGGTCATCCTCTCGGCGCTTTTTTACCTGCCGCTCAATCCCGTGGCCTTCGTCCTCGCGCTGCTCAGCCGGCAAGAATTGCCGCCGCTTTTGTTGTTCGGCTGGAGCTGGTCGGGAACCGAGGTTAATTTAACGTTTCATTCGCTGATCGGCGGTTTCGGTTATTTCGCCCATCGCTGGGCGCTCAAGCGGGAGCCACTGTTTTGAATTCAACGTTGGATCACCTCAAGAGCCTATTTGCCTCACTGGTTCGCTGGGAGCGGCGCAAGCGTCGGGAGGAGATTTTGTTATGGGTATTCTGCGTCGCCCTGGGTGGGGCGCTGATGCTCTTCCCGTTGCACGCTCTCCTGCCGAAGGATTGGCTGCGCTGGCTCGTGCCCGCGGTTTTATTCACCGTGCTCGCGCCGGTTTTTTTGCACCGCCGCCGCTGGCGGGCTCAGGACGAAGCCCGCGCCGCGTCTGGATTGGACAAAACACTCGGCCTCGAAGAGCGCGCCGTGACCGCTTGGGAATTATCAGCGCGCGGCGAGACCAGCGCCGCCGCGCAGCTGGTCTTCAAGCAAGCCGAGGAGAAACTCCGGTCCATCGAACCGCGCGCGCTTTTCCCTAGACGCCGGACCTGGCCGGCCTATCTGGCCCTGCCCCTATTGACGCTCTGGTTCACCCTGTTGTGGCTCGACTTCGATCGCTGGAATGATGCCGCGCGATCCGCGGAGCCACAGACGCTGGCTCATAAGGCGCGCGAGTTTTCGCGCGAATTTCAGGAAAAAGCGAAGAATGAGGGATTGCGCGAGAGCCTGAAGATGGGCCAGGAGCTCGAGAAAGTTGCGCGCAAAGGGATCGATGACAAAACCGCCGACGAGCAGTTCAAAAAAGAGCTGTCGGGCGTGAGCAAGAAGTTCGACGATGCGGCGAAGTCGGGGGTCGATAGAAATTCCGCCGCCGCTCTGGAAAGCCAGCAGAGTCTCAAAGATCTCCAGGCCGAATTGGCGGCGGCACGCGACTTGGCCGAGCTTCCCGACCTTCCCAAGGGCGCGGAGGAGTTGGGACGCCAGTGGGCGGAGCGCCTCGCGACAATGCCGCAACTCAAGCGGCAAATGGATAAAGCGGGGCAATCCGGACAGGGCCCCGGACAGCGTGAGCTCAAGGCCTTTCTCGATCAGCTCGAGCGCCAGGTCTCGGGCGAGCTGGACCGCCGCGCGTTGTTGGATGCCCAGCAGTACTTGCAGCAACTGACGAAAGGTCAGACCGAAAAAAGCGAAAATTACGCGCGCAGCAGCGGTCAGGGCGACCAAGACGCGACACCGGATGGCGTCAAGGAAAAAAATTACAGCAATCTCCCCGGTAAAGACCCGGGACAAAAAACTGATGAACTGGGTTCGCTGCCGCAATTCCGCGCCGATACTGCGACTCATGTGAAAGGAACCCTTGGCGAGGGGGAGAGCAGCGCGTTAATGTTCAAAGGCAAGCCGGCGCCCGGAAAGAGCGCTGTATCGCAATCCGACATCGTCGCTTCCTATCGCCGCCAGGCCGAGCAAGAACTCAATTCCGAGCGCGTGCCCGCTGCGCTCAAAGAGACCATCAAGAATTATTTTCTTTCGTTGGGAGACGCGAGGAAGTGAAGAACAGATCGGCTGGAGTGATCGAGTATTGGAGTACGGGAGTATTGGGGTTACCCATCGCTCCGCGACTCCACCCCCTCCAATCAGTTACGGCGGAATCGCTGAGTTAAGGCTTGAGGAGAAATGAGTCCTATGGACGGAGCGAAAGACATGGAGCAACGCATCGAGAGCGCGCGGCACAGCTTCAGTGAGCTGCGCGCCGAGATGGCGCGGGTGATCGTCGGTCACGAAGAACTGATCGAGCAGGTCTTCATTGCCCTGGTATGCGGCGGCCACTGTTTGCTTGAAGGCGTGCCGGGACTCGGCAAAACCTTGATGGTGCGCCGGTTGGGCGAAATCTTGAACTTGAGTTTCTCGCGCATTCAATTCACGCCCGATCTCATGCCGGCGGACATTACCGGCACAAACATGCTCACCGACGATCCGTCCGGCCGAAAAATTTTCGAGTTCCAACGCGGGCCGGTGTTCGCCCATATCGTTCTGGCCGATGAGATCAACCGCGCCACGCCGAAGACGCAGTCGGCGCTCCTGGAGGCGATGCAGGAGCAAAGCGTCACGGTGGGCGGAAAGCTTCACCGCTTGGAAAGTCCGTTCATGGTGTTGGCGACGCAAAATCCTATTGAAATGGAAGGCACCTATCCGCTTCCCGAAGCGCAGGTGGACCGCTTCTTTTTCAAATTGCTGCTGCAATTTCCCAGCCGCGAGGAATTGGGCCGCATCGCCGACCTGACCACCGCGGCGCCGCCGTCACCGCCGCTCGAGGTGTTGGACGGGGCGGCGATCTTGCAGATGCGTGAGTGGGTGCGCGAAGTGCCCCTGGCCGAGGTCGTCAAGGATTACGCGGTGCGGTTGGTTTTGAGCACCCATTCGCATGAGAAGCAGGGCAACGGCACCGGCGGCTTGGCCCAGCGATTTGTCCTCTACGGATCGAGCCCGCGCGGCCTCCAGAGTTTGATCCTCGCGGCCAAAGCGCGGGCGCTTTTTGCCGGCCGGCCGAACGTTTCCTTCGAGGATATTCGCGCGCTGCTGCTGCCTAGTTTGCGCCATCGATTGATTTTGAATCTGGAAGCGGATGCCGAGGGTGTCACCGCGGAGCAGATCTTAGGCGAAATCGCCGCCCAGGTTGCGGAAGTCCCGTAAGGTTATGAGTCTGGAGTCTCGAGTTTCGAGTTTTGGAAAGACGCCGGCGCGGCTCGCCGAAGTCGTCTCAAAGTTTCTGCGCACGGCTGGACGAAAGATCCCTCGCTTGGCGAGGGATGACAAGGCGAGCGTTAGAGAATACCAATCCCTGGCGACAACCGACCCCGAGACCCGAGAGCCAAAACCCGAAACCTTCTTCGACACCGAATTCCTGCGCAGGCTCGAACGGCTTCATCTGGTCGCCAAGCGCTTGGATTGGACCGGCGCCAAGGGCGAGCATGCAGTGTCGCGCAAGGGCTTCAGTCTCGAATTTTCCGACTACCGGCGCTACCAGCATGGCGACGATTTGCGCTACGTCGATTGGAATATCTACCGCCGCCACGAACGGCTGCTGCTCAAGATGTTCACCTCCGAAGAGGAACTGAACATTTATCTGCTCGTGGACACAAGCCGCTCCATGGCGGAGGGCGCGCCGGTCAAACTCGATTACGCCAAGAAAGTCGCGGCGGCGCTGGGCTACATCGGTCTCAAAAATCTCGATCGTGTCGGCGGCTCGTCGTTTTCGACGCGGTTGCATACGCCGCTGACTTTGGGACGGGGCCGGAAACAAATTCTCAGCATGTTTCGCTTTTTGAGCAAGCTGTCTTGCAGCGGCGAAACCAACCTGCGCGCGGCGGCACACGCGTTTACCAACCTCTTTCCGCATCCCGGTTTTGTCGTCATCGTCAGCGACTTGTTTGATCCGGCGGGCTGCCGGGCGGCTCTGGAAGAGCTGATGGCGAAACGCTACCAGCTGCTGGTCATCCACATTATCGACGATCAGGAGACCCAGCCCAGGCCGCGCGGCGACGTCGCCTTGATCGACGTCGAAGGCGGGCGCGAACGAAAGCTCTTTCTCGACGCCGCATTGGTTCGCCGCTACCAAAGCGAACTGGACGGTTATTTTAAAGAAATCGAAACCCTGTGCGCCGGCCGCGGCATCGATTACCTGCGCACCACAACCGCCGTGCCGTTCGACGCATTCGTCCTGCAGACCCTGCGGCGCGTAAGCAGCGTGGCGTGAGTATGCTCTGGCGTCTGCCTTCCGCGCTGCTACTACTGGCCGGGGCGATTCCGCTGATTCTGTTTCTTCATAGCCTCAAGCCGAGAGGACTGCAGCTTCGCACCACGACTTTCTTTCTCTGGGAGCGTGTCGTGAAAGAGCAGCCGCTTGGCACCCGGCTCGGCTGGTTGCTGCGGAAGAATCTTCTGCTCATTCTGCAACTCGTTGCCGCCACCGCGCTCATCGCCGCGCTTGCCGACCCCTGGCTGCGTTATTTTGGTGCCACCACCGGTGACCTGGTCGTCGTCATCGATTTAAGCGCGAGCATGAAGGCCAAAGAGCGGGGCGTGTCGCGCTTCGATGCGGCACGGCGCGAATGGCTGGCGTTGATCGATGGCCTTGGCTCGGGACAAAAGATGATGGTGATCGGCGCCGGCGCGCAGCCGCGTCTGATGATGCCATTCACCTCGGACCAGCGCCGGTTGCGTGAGCTGGCACGCGGCCTGGAGGCGACGGATGCGCCGGGTCGCGTCAAGGATGCGATTCTTTTCGCTCACGCGTTTCTGAAGCGCGGCAGCCCGGATCGGGTCACGGTGATTACCGACGGAGCCTTTACGGGCGCTGAGGAGTTCGTCAAGGTCGGCAATCATTTGCGCTTCATCAAAGTGTCGGGCGGCAAGGACAACGTCGGTATCGTCGGGTTTGAAATGCGGCGCCGTCCCGAGCACCCCGGTCCCGCCGAAATCATGATTCATGTCAAGAATTTTACCGCGAAGGCGGTCCGTGCGCCCCTTAGTTTGGCGATCGATGGCCGGATCCTGGCGCGGCAAGAGATCGAGGTCGATGCGCACGAGCGGCGCGTGCTGATCTTTCCCTATGACGGCGTCCCGAAGGGCAAACTGGTGGCTCGGCTGGAAATCGACGACGATTTGTCGACCGACAATCAAGCGTACCTGGCGCTGACGGATCGAGCGCCGGTGCGCATCCTCTATGTCGGGCCGGGAAATCCTTATCTGAGCCGGTTGCTGCATTTGTTTTCCCATGTGCAAGTGACCAGCGCGCCGCGCTGGGCGCCGGAATTGGCGCAGGAAAAAAATCAATTTGACGTGGTTATTTTTGACCGAACGGCAGCGCCCGCGCTGGCCGGCGGCAATTTTATTCTCATCGACGCGGTTGCGCCGAATTTGCCGCTTGAACTGAAAGGAAAAATTCAACACCCGCGGATCGTTTCCCCCAGCGCCAACCACCCGCTGATGACCGACCTCGCGTTGGGCGATCTGACGATTTACGAGGCGTCGCGCGTTCTCGTGAAAGGCGAGGGCGTCGTCTTGGCGCGCGCGGCGGAATCGCCGCTATTATACGCGCTGGAGAAGGGCCAACTTCGCTTGTTGTTCATCGGTTTCGATCTGATGGCTTCGGATTTGCCGTTGCGGGTGGCGTTTCCGATCTTGTTGCACAATGCGCTTGAATGGTTTCAACCGCAGCGTCTCGAGTTTCCCGGCCAGACGGCCCAAGCTGGCGCTCCGGTCACGCTGCGCTTGCCGGGTAGCGACGGGCCGGTGGAAATTACTGCGCCGTCCGGTCGGAGGGAGAGCTTTACCGCAAAGGCTGGGAAGTGGGTCTTTACCGACACTTCCCAGGTGGGTTTTTACTCCTTTAAAAGCGCCGAGCGCGAGGACAGCTTTGCCGTCAATCTGCTCGACGAAGAGGAGTCGCAGATCGTGCCGGACGTTAATTTCACGGCCGGCGCCACGCAAAACGCCGAGGGTGGGAGCGTGCTGGAAAGCGGATCTTCTCTCTGGCCGGCGCTGCTCGGCGCGGTGCTGATTCTCCTTGGCTTGGAATTTTATCTGGCGTTTCGCCAGAGCATGCCGATCTATCCCATCGTCGTTCGCGGCGCGGCGCTCGCGATCCTCGCGATGGCCATCGTCAATCCGCGCATTTTTCGATCGACCACGGCGCTCGATGTCATTATCGGTGTCGATCTGTCGCGCAGCGTCGGCCAGGAGGGGCGTGAAAAGGCTCAGGCGATTATCGAGACCGCGGCTCGATTCAGAACGCCCAACGTACGCACGGGACTTTTGTCCTTCGGTCGCGCGCCGGAATGGGAATCGCTGCCGCGCGATGAAATGCCGGCGGTTGACTTTGGCACGCGCCTCGATCGCGACCAAACGGACATTCAAGCGGCCCTGCAAGCCGCGCTGGCGCAGGTCGGTGAGGATCGGCAGGGAAAAATTCTTTTGATTTCAGATGGTAATGAAAACCGCGGTGAAATCACTCGAGTGCTGCCGTTGCTGCGCGCCCAGGACGTCCAGGTGTGGACCGTGCCGGTAAGCCTCGCGCGCGGCAACAATGAAATTTATCTAAGCGATTTGACCCTGCCGCGACTGGTTGACAGTGCCGAAGGCTTCGAAGTTCGCGGCGTTATTGAAAGCCTGCGCGCCGCGCCCGCGCGGGTGCGCCTATTGCGCGACGGAAAGTTGCGAGCGGAACAGGACCTGCAGCTTAAAGCCGGCAACAACCCGTTGTCCTTTCACGATAGCCTGAGCGAGCGCGGCAATCATACCTACGAACTGCTCGTCGAATCGCCGAACGACACGCTGGCGGAAAATAATTTGTTGCAAGGTGTGGTGGCCGTAAAAGGGCCGCCGAGGGTGCTCCTGCTATCGGCGGAAAGCGCGAGCCAGCGCGTGCTTTCCCGCGTATTGCAGGTGCAAGGCTATGCCGTTGCGGAGGCCTCGCCGCAGGTCCATCCGCTGTCGCTCTCGGAGCTTTCCGCCTATGACCTTTTGGTGCTCGATAATGTTCCCGCCTTTCAACTGACCCACGCAAAGATGGAGAATATCGAAAAGTACGTGCGTGATTTTGGCGGTGGCGTGCTCGTGGTCGGCGGCTCGCAGAGTTACGGCGCGGGCGGATATTTTCGCACCCCTCTGGAGCGGATTCTTCCGGTCGATATGCGGCCGCCGGCACGGCTCGAAATGCCCCACGTGGCGCTGCTATTCGTCATCGATAAATCCGGCAGCATGGGCGCCGGCTCGGAGGGCAGCACCAAGCTCGATCTCGCCAAAGCGGCGGCGATCGCTGCCGCCGACATCATGAATCCAACCGACCAGGTCGGTATTCTTGCCTTCGACGCCAGCTGGGATTGGGCCCTGCCGTTTCGCCAGGTGGGCAAGGGCGAGTGGATTTCGGAGAAGCTCTCCTCGCTGCAGTCCGACGGCGGCACGGATCTGTACAAAGCCATGGTCGAAGCGCATCGCGTGATTGCCGGCAAACAGGCGGCGATCAAACATGTGATCGTGCTTTCCGACGGGCTTACCGATAAGGCGGACTTCCAAACGCTGGTCCAGAAAATGGCCCGGGACGGCATCACCGTTTCAACGGTGTCGGTCGGCAACGACGCCGATGTGCCGCTCATGGCCGACATCGCGAAGAATGGCAAGGGACGGGGTTACGTCGCCCTCGACCCGCAAACGATCCCGCAGATTTTCACCACGGAAACGCTGTTGATCGCACGCGATCTCTTGATCGAAAAAAACTTTACGCCGACCATCGTTGCGCCGACCGGCCCGCTGAAAGGCATCGCACAAGCCACTTTGCCGGCTCTGCGCGGTTATGTGCTGACGTATCCGAAATCGCGCGCCGAGCTGTTGATGCGCGCGGACAAAGATCCTTTGCTGGTTTCGTGGCGCTACGGTCTTGGCCGGGTGATGGCGTTTACTTCAGATTTAAGCGGACGCTGGGGCCATGACTGGGTCACTTGGCCGGGCTTTTCGCAGTGGGCGAGCCAGCTCGCCCGGGATACGATGCGCAAACTCCTGGAGACCCGGATGTCGACAGACTTTCAAGCGGACGGAGAATCGATCAAAATCGTCACGGATCTCATGGCGGGCGACGGCCGGTTTCTAAATCACTTGAAAGTCAAAGCCAATATTACGTCGCCTGATCAAGCGACTCAGGAGCGCGTTTTCCAGCAAAGCGCGCCGGGCCGCTACGAGAGTAAATTTAAGCCCGCTTCGCACGGCATTCATTTCATCTCGCTTTATGCCGAGGGCAATCCCGGAGCCGCTCCCGTGGGGCTGGCCACAGTTCCTTACATCGCGCCCTATCCGAAAGAATATCGCGAACTAAGGCCGAATCTTTCGTTGCTGAGCAGGCTCGCCGAGGAAACCGGCGGCGAAATGCTCGATCCGGAAAAATTCGACGAAGGCCTCAAGCGGCTATACGTCCCGTCTCCCGGAAAAGGGCGGCAAGGACTCGAAACCTGGTGGCCTCTTGCCGGCGCGGGCTTATTGTTGTTTCTCAGCGATTTGGTGCTGCGCCAGTGGCGCGGGTGGAAGATCGGCGTGGAGCCGGCTGGTTAATCTCGATAGACTTTCAACGCACAAATTAGAAATGGTTTTCAGCTCGATGCTTATCGTTCCCTTTACCTGCGCGATCTGCGGTTCGAAGTTTGACCCGCTCGACGGCAGAAAATGCTCTCGGTGCGGCAAGCTTGCCTGTCAATCTCATTTCTGGCGCGGCTGGTTCAAAGGTTTGATTGGTGTTTGTTCGGCGTGTTTAAGCTCCGCCAAACCGACCAGCGCCGCATCATCAGAAAAAAAATAGCAATTTTATTTTTTTTGTGATACCTATTGTTGCAGCAGCGATGATCAGACTTTTACAGTCGTGTCCGTATTCAGCAACCTCTCCTGAGCAGATTTTCCCCGTTCCGATTTTTGAATGAGCAGGCCCCGCACCGCCGGTCGACAGAGACTACTGGCTCCCATACGGCCAGTTCTAGCAAATTTTTTTCAGTGTGCTCCATCGCAATGCCAGTTGGGTATAGCGGCGGTGATGACCGCCGACTCCGAGGCACTGCCCGGGGGATTCGAGTTCGCTAGAGTGCCATGAGGTCACGAGGCGCAAGCCGGGGCGGTTTGGGGATGAATTTTTGTACGAATTTTTCTGCCGACGCCGGCATTTTTTGAGCAGCAGAGTTTCGAAAATTAGTCCCATGTGCCCTAATTTTTAGCAGTGTTGAGTAAAAAGGCAGTTTTAAACAAATTGTCGATATCAAGAACCTTTGAGAAACGCGAAGTCTAAGGCCGCAAAGTTACAGCAATTTTTGTCCATTTTGCCGGGCGGGAGGAGTTGAAGCCAAGCGGCCTTTTGTGCGGTTACGTCGGCCGTTAAGGACTTGCGGTGATTGGTCTTATGATTGCATTCATTTGCTTATGTCAGGCGTCTAAAGAGTGGAGAGTGAGGTAACAACAAGAGACGACATCAGGAGCCCAGAGGAAAGTAAAACACGTTGATTCGAGCTGCGAAAGGAGAGTCAATGAGCCCTGGAGACCTATTAAAAACTGCAAAACCCATTCGATCCCAAAAAACCGGTGTTTTGCTGCCCAGAGAAGGTACGTTTGTTAGAATGGTGGAGAATATGGGCCGCCAATTGATTTTGGTTAATTTCGGCGCTGCGGGTCATGAATATATATTCCCCGACGAGGTTTTACCGGAGCCGGTTCGCTCCTGATCGCGTAGATCCTTCAAACCCTTTTTGCGATAGCGCCTTTACTAACTTTCGCGCCTGCCGCGAGAATTCCCTGCTTTTTTCTTCCGTCCAGTTTTCTGACCGTTTGGCTTCCACCGTTTAGATTTGATAAAAAGTTCGCAGAGCGTCAGGCGGCGAGGTGGCACATGGGCGAACGGGTAATCAAAGGTTATCATGCTCACATCTATTATGATCCGGCGAAGACACGGGATGCGGCTGCGCGGGTTCGCCAAGGATTAACTGCGTTCAACGTGCAGCTTGGCAGCTGGCACGACGAGGCCGTCGGGCCGCACCTCGACGCCATGTACCAAGCAGTCTTTGCGCCGGAAGAGTTTGCTCACGTCGTTCCCTGGCTGATGCTCCACCGCGAAGGCTTGTCCGTGCTGGTGCATCCATCGACCGGCGATGGCTACGGCGATCACCTGGAGCGTTCCCTATGGCTCGGCACGCGACTCAAGCTTAACGAGAAGGCGCTGCGGCGCGGGGAATAAGGCTTTTTGCCGAAGTAATATGAAGCGGCTTCATAGCGCTAAAGATCCGTTAATGATCGGCCATCTTAAGAATGTCTTGGATACGTTCGGCATCCGGTGCATTACGAGGAATAGCGATCTGATCAGCGCGGCCGGAGAGCTGCCGCCGGTCGAATGCTGGCCCGAGCTTTGGATCATCGATGATGACAAGCTGGGGCGAGCCCGGGCGATTCTCAAGAAAACCCTCGCGCCGTTACATTCAGTGAAAAAGCCATGGCATTGTAGTGGCTGCGGAGAGGTGATCGAGGGTCAATTTTCCGAATGCTGGAACTGCGGCCGAGACCGTTTTGGCCGGAAGCCGCAACGCGTGGTGCGGCCGATTTCCTCCGCCATGCGCAAGCGCTAGCTTGAATTCAAAGTCCATCCTTTAATAAGCAGGCTCATACCACTAAGGAGATTCCATGGAGTACCGCCAACTGGGTCATTCTGGCGTGCGCGTGTCCGTCGTCGGACTCGGCGCCAACCGTTTCGGTTCAGCGGAGGTGCCGCAGGCAGAAGTCAACAGGATCGTTGACGCGTCGCTCGACAGAGGCATTAATTTCATCGATACGGCCGATGTCTACAACGAGGGAGCCTCCGAGGAAACTTTGGGTCATGCGCTGAATGGGCGCATGGATCAAGTCGTCCTCGCGACCAAGTTTTCGTTTCCGCGGAAAACCAGCGCCAACAGCTGGGGCGCATCGCGCTATCATATGCTCGAAGCCGTGGACCAGAGCCTGCGCCGGTTGCGGACCGAGCGCATCGGTCTTTACTACTGCCACCGCTGGGACGAAACAACGCCGATCGAAGAAACGCTGCGCGGTTTGGACGATCTCATCCGCATGGGAAAGATCGGTTACATCGGCGCGTCGGCGTATGCGTCCTGGCAATTGGCGCATGCGAATGTTTTAGCCGAGCTCAAGGGCTGGAGCCGATTCGTTGTGCTTCAGTCCGAATACAACATGCTGAAGCGCGACGTGGAGAGCGAGATTCTGCCCTATTGCCGCGCCCACAAGGTCGGCTTTGTGCCCTACTATCCACTCGCTGGAGGCTTTCTCACCGGCAAGTATGAGATGGGCAAACCTCCTCCTCCCGGTTCACGCGGCGAATCGGCGCGCGCGGTTCAAGAGTTGATGATCGAGAAAAACTATAACGTTGTCATGAAACTCTCGGCCTGGGCTAAAGCCCACGGTCGCGGCGTCAACGAACTGGCGCAAGCCTGGTTATTGGCGCAACCGAGCGTCTGTTCGGTGATCACCGGCGCAAGAACGGTCGATCATGTAATCAGTAATGTTAAGGCGGCTGATTGGAATCTCACCGTCGATCAGTTGAAGGACATCGACAGGATTTTAACGGCTTAAGCAAATCCGATTTCTGAGTTTAGCTACAAAGCGCGGCTAGAGCACAAAGGTGGAAGTTTTTGGAATTGGATATTTAGCCGAGAGAGCGCGTAAAAGTACGAAAACGAAATTTGGCCTGGAGCGCTGTCCAGGACAATTGCAAATAACCTGAGAGCCGTTGCGCTTTCAATCCGACTGCGCGAGTAGCGGCCTTTGGGGCCGCGTAGCGAGGGCTCGGTTTTGCACTGCTTGGCAAACGATAAAGGGTCAGGCGATCGGAGCTAAGCGTTGTCATGGCCCGCTCCTTTTTCACTTACATCCTGCGGTGTTCCGACCAGTCGTATTATGTCGGACACACTGACGAGCTGGAGCGGCGTGTTGCGCAGCATGGTAGCGGGCTCGGTTCCGGCTACACCGCTACACGCTTGCCGATTACACTCGTTTGGTTCGAAGAATTCCCGACCCGCGAAGAAGCAAAGGTGGCCGAGGCGCAAATCAAGAAATGGAGCCGGCGCAAGAAAGAGGCTTTGATCGAGGGCAAAATTGAAGAATTGAAGCAAGCGGCGCGCAAAGACTGGCAGGCATATCGGCAGAGACGGGGTAATCAAAACTAATCCCTCGCTACGCGCTGGGCGCTACTCGGGACAACGGATGAGAGTCCCTCGCTACGCGCTGCGCGCTACTCGGGAAATCGGGAGGGTGGCCGCGGCAGCGCCACTGCACTGATTGCCATCTCAACCCTCCCATTTCCGACTCTTTTCTCGGCACCTAAGCACTGACACCACCGACTCCCCGAGTAGCGACCGCAGCGGTCGCGTATCGAGGGCCGTATTGGTGTGCAAGATGCGCGGGAGTTACGCAAAGCCGGTCCATCGGTTGCGGTCCCTCGTTACGCACTTCGTGCTAGTCGTGAAATCGGAGAAAGAAAATGATTTCCCAGTATTGCGGGGCTTTGCAAAACCGAAGGCGCGTACAGTACTAACCTCTGGGGTTCGATTTGGGCTGCTCATCCATGGTTGGCCCAATACTTCAAGTTCGATCGTGAGGCGCGCAAGCTTACGCGTCTGTATAAGGCGCCGCGAGCTTTGCGCAGAGTGGCGCAACAGTACCTTTACTATCGCTGGCGCTTTGCCGGCGACGTGGTGCTGTTGCAGGTTGGCAGATTCTTTGAGTTCTACGCGCAACCCGACGACGAGATCGCGCGCGCGCTCGATCTGGCGCCGATGGGAAAGAATAGCCGGGGGCGCGCTACGGGTTTCCGGTGCGTGTGGCACGGCGTTATCTGGATAAACTACTGCGGTCTGGACGGTCGGTGGCCCTGATCGGCGAGCGCGATGTCTATTTCACAGGTATTAGAGTTCGTTTACCGGTGTTGCGGTTGGAGGCAGTGAGGTAGGATCGGTGGAAGCCCGCGCCGGTACCCATCGAACCGATTTCCGATTCATCATCCACCAGTTAGTTGACACAAGCTTCCAACGAAGAGCGATGGGTATCGCAGAGTTTATCCTGAGCACGCTCGCAGGGCTCCACCCATCCTACGGGAAGCGGATAGACGTCGATGTAGCGGCGCAATTTATTGCGCCCGTCGCTACACCGGTGCATTCGGAGGGCGCGATGAATCGCGCCCCTACGCTTCAAATCACGAACGGCAACAACAGTTGTGCTGGGCCGGTTGATTGCTCGCGCTTCGCTGTTTTCGCCAGCTGGCGAATTTCCTGCTCCAGCCAGCGGATGTATTTCCGCTGGGTGTGGCGTTTTTCGATGGCGGCGATGCAAAGCTCGCGCACCCGATCTGCGTAATCCGGCCAGTGGTCCCGAATGGAGCGTGGCATCTTGATGTAAGTCGGCGGATCGTCGCAGAACAGCGGATCCCGCGCAAGCGTCCAGATATCACATTGGGTTTCGCCTGACGGCACCTTCGCCGGATCGGCGCGCGGGCGCGAGCGGTCCCCGTGGGTTAAGCCTTGAATCAAATGCGTCAACTCGTGGCCGATCGTTTGATAGGTCACTTTGCGGACTCTCAGCCGGATGATCAACCGCGCGATGGCGCCTTTGCGATAAACCACGGTGGCGCTGCCGAGGTGCTTGCGCGTGTAGCCGACCGTGATGACGGTATCTTTCAATTCCGGAAAGAATTGCAGCGAGCGCTCGATCATTTCGTGCACGCGGCGTGTGAGCCGCTGCTTCATCTGCGGGGTTAGTCGGATGGGCATGGTTGAATGGGGCTGGCGCGGCTCGAACTTGAACGGCGGGTGCACAGTGTCATAATGCGTGTTCGCTCGGTTTTCATTTATGGCAGAGGCGAATCCCAAGAACAAGATAAAAGGCGCGGCGCCGTTTCGCTCGGGCTACATCGCTATTCTCGGCCGTCCCAATGTCGGCAAGTCGACATTGCTCAATCAGATCCTGGGCGAGAAAGTCGCGATCGTTTCCCCCAAGCCGCAGACCACACGCAATCGCATCACCGGTATCCACACGACCGATGCCGCGCAGATCGTTTTTATCGATACGCCCGGGATTCATCAGGGGCATTCGCTGATGAACCGGCGCATGGTGGACACCGCGCTGCAGACGCTGGACGAGGTGGACGGCGTCATCTGGCTGCTCGACGCCCACGACAGGATCAAGCAGGAAGAAGAACGGATCGCGGAGACGCTGCGCGGCGTGGAAACCCCAGTTTTGATTCTCTTGAACAAGATGGATCTGGTTTCGAAAGGGAAATTGTTGCCGTTGATGGAGCGCTGCGCGCAGTTGTTGCCCGGCAAGGAAATCGTGCCGGTGAGTGCGCTCAACGGCGAGGGCGTGCCGTTTATTTTGGACATCGTCGAGAAGTGGCTGCCGGAGGGGACGCCGTTTTTCACCGAGGGGGAATATACCGATCAGTCGGAGCGATTTCTCGCCTCGGAGATCATTCGCGAAAAAGTGTTTTTGTTGACGCGGGAAGAAATTCCCTATGGCGTTGCGGTGACGATCGATGATTTTACCGAGAAGCAGGAAAAAAATCTGGTCGTGATCGCGGCGACGATCCATACCGAGCGCGACTCGCACAAGGGAATTCTGATCGGCAAGCGCGGCGCCATGCTCAAAGAGATCGGCAAGCTAGCGCGCGAGGAGCTGGAAGCTCTGCTGGGCTGCCGGGTGTTTCTCGAGCTGTTCGTCCGGGTAGACCCCGACTGGACGCAAAATCCTCATTCGCTCATCGAAATGGGTTTATAAGTGGAGACAACTTCCAAAGCATATCGCGCCGGCTTGCGCGGAGCGGCGCGAAAGCTGCCGGTGGTGGCGATCGTTGGCCGTCCAAACGTCGGCAAATCGACTTTGTTCAACCGCCTGGTGGGCGAACGCAGGGCCATCGTCGACGATATGCCCGGTGTGACCCGAGATCGCAATTATGCCGAAGCCGAATGGTCGGGCATCAAATATTTGCTCGCCGACACCGGCGGAATGGAAACCAGTACAGCGGACTCGTTGGAACGAAGCGTCCAAGCGCAAAGCCGCTCGGCGATTGCGGAAGCGGATGTCGTTCTCTTTCTCTTCGACGGCAAAGCCGGGCTCAATCCCCTGGATCGCGAAGCGGTCGATGAACTGCGGCGGGCGAACAAGCCGATTTTTTTTGCAGTGAATAAACTCGACTCGCAAAGACGCGGGGACAATCTCTACGAATTTTTTGCCCTTGGGCTCGAGCAGCTCTATTCGATTTCTGCGGAGCACGGCTTGGGCGTTACCGCGTTGATGGACGATATCGTCGCTTCCTTGCCGCGAAGCACCGCCGAGACCGAAGATGAAAATGAAGATCGGGAAAGCACCGAAGACAAGAGCCGGCCATTGCGTATCGCGGTGGTTGGACGGCCCAACGTCGGCAAATCTACCCTGATCAATCGTTTGCTCGGTTTCGAGCGCTCGGTCGTCGATTCGACGCCGGGAACCACGCGCGATGCGCTTGATACTCCATGCGAGTTACTTGGTGAATCCGCCATTCTAATCGACACGGCCGGTATCCGTCGCAAGGCGCGCATTGATGATCGTGTCGAACAATTCAGCGTCCACCGCTCGCTTCGCGCGGTCGATCGCGGCGACCTGATCGTACACATCATTGACGGTCCCGAAGGCGTCACCGACCAGGATGCGCAGATTTTGAACTATACGGTCGATCGCGGCAAGGCGCTCGTGCTGGCGGTGAATAAGTGGGATCTCGTCTCCAAGGACGACGGCGACACGGAGAAATATCGCGATGAAGTCAATTATCGCCTGTCGTTTCTCGATTTTGCCCCGATCGTCTTTATCTCGGCGGCAACCGGACATGGCCTGCGCAAGCTGTTGCAAACGGCCGCCCAGGTGGTGCAGGCCTATCGGAAAAAAATTTCGACTTCGGCGGTCAATCAGGCGCTGCAAAGAATCGTTCGGGCGCACACCCCGCCGCTTTCCCATGGACGGGTGGTAAAATTTTATTATGGCACACAGACGCGCACCAGCCCGCCGACTTTTACCTTGTTCGTCAACCGGCCAAGCGCGGTGCTGGAAAGCTATCAAAAATATCTGGTCCATCAGCTGCGTGAAGAGCTGGGCCTTGAACACGCGCCGATTCGCCTCGATTTGCGCGCGCGCCGGGAGGAAAGAACGGGCAAGCGATCGTGACATCGTTTGCGGCTCAGGTCACGGCTCCGGGTCTCGATGGGCGGCTCAAGAAGATGTTTCTTCGAAGAAAACCTGCGTAAAAACAGAAGCTTTGCCCACTCCTGAGCCGCGCTAACCGGTCCGCTTCGATGGCTCTTCTAGCCTTCGGCCGTAAATTGCCTTATCATTTTCATTTCCCTGGCCACGCATAGCACAATCGACCCGCGCGCCAGTTTGACAAAGCGTAAACGAATATGGTTGAGCCATCACTATCTTTTGCGAAAGGATATCCATCGACTGTGCCGCTGCGTGACCACGATCCGTACGCGCGTTGGCTCGCGCTTGGTCGGGTGAAGGGCCTGGGTGGCGTCGGCTTTAAGAAGCTGACATCGTCGTTTGGCGATCCGACCGAAGCCTTTTTCGCATCGACCGCGGAGTTGGAGCGAGTGGAGGGCCTGCATCGCGAAGCCATCCACGGGCTGGTCAATTTTTCCGGTTGGGTCGAGGTCGATAACGAGTTGCGCCGCATACGCGACGCCGGTGTCAGTCTCGTGCGCTTCACGTCGCCGCAGTATCCGGCGCGCCTGCGCATGATCGCCGATCCGCCGCCGTGCCTCTATTTAAAAGGAGAGTTTCGCGCGGAAGACGAGCGGGCCGTGGCCATTGTCGGCTCGCGCAGCGCCAGCGATTATGGACGGCGGGTAGCGCGCGATCTCGCGCGCGGTTTAGCTTCTTTCGGTTTTACCGTGGTCAGCGGCATGGCCCGCGGGATCGATGGCGCGGCCCACGAGAGCGCGCTAAAGACGGGCGGCAGGACCATCGCGGTTTTGGGCTCCGGCGTCGAACGTGCGTATCCGCCGGAGCATGAACAGCTCTATCATCGCATCAGCGAGACCGGCGCCGTGGTGTCGGAACTACCGGTCGGCACGCGCCCCATGGCGTTTAACTTCCCGGCGCGCAACCGGTTGATCAGCGGCCTATCGCTGGGCGTTGTGGTCGTCGAGGCGACGGAAAAAAGCGGCTCGTTGATCACCGCGGCGCTAGCGCTGGAACAAGGCCGGGAAGTGTTCGCCGTTCCCGGCGAAGCCGGCGCGAGTCGGAGCCGCGGGGCGCACCGGCTCATTCGCCAAGGGGCGAAGCTCGTTGAGACCGTAGACGATATCGTCGAAGAGATCGCGCCGCAGCTGGCGCGCCAGGCTGGCGGCATGACAGAGCGGCCGGCGCGGGTGTTGCCGCCCAACGCCGAGGAGAATACAAAAAGAGTTTTTGCTTTGTTGCAGGACAATCCCTTGCAGGTGGATCAAGTGATTGAGCGGAGCGGGCTCTCCGCCGCGCTGGTTCTTGAAGTTCTCTTGGACTTGGAGTTGCAAGGATTTGTTCGCCAGTCGCCGGGGAAAGTTTACTTCGCGGAAAAATAGCTCTAACGGCGCCATCGGACAACAAGAAAAGAGTTAAAAGATTATGGCAGCTAAGAATCTAGTCATCGTCGAATCTCCCGCTAAAGCGAGAACCTTGGAAAAGTATCTGGGACGGGACTACCAGGTCAAAGCATCCGTCGGTCATGTCGTCGACCTGCCCAAAAGCAAACTGGGCGTCGATGTCAAAAAAGACTTTGCCCCTGACTTCCATGTCATTCAGACGAAGAAAAAAGTGATCGATGATCTCAAGAAAGCGGCCAAGGGGAAGGAGAATATCTACCTGGCTTCCGATCCGGACCGCGAGGGCGAAGCGATCGCCTGGCATATCGCCGATCAACTGGCCAAGAATCACAAACGGATGCACCGCGTGCTATTCAACGAGATCACCAAAAAAGCGGTGCAAGCTGCCATCGCCAAGCCGCAGGAGCTCGACCGCAACAAGTTCGATGCGCAAATCGCGCGCCGGGTCCTGGACCGTTTGGTGGGTTATCAAATCAGTCCCCTGCTGTGGAAAAAAGTGCGCCGTGGACTGAGCGCCGGGCGTGTGCAGTCCGTGGCTGTGCGGCTCGTGTGCGAGCGCGAGCGCGAGATCCGTGCTTTCGAGACCGTTGAATACTGGTCGCTCACGGCGCTTTTAGAAGGGCGAGTGGCGCCGTCGTTTAAAGCCCGCCTGGCGCAGTGGCAAGGCGAAAAGGTCGATAACAAAAATTTCCGACTGGAAAACGAGCAGTCTGTTCAGGACATCGTGCAATCGCTGCAGGATGCCTCGTGGGCGATTGGCGAGGTCGAGAAGAAAGAACGACGCCGTTATCCAACCCCGCCGTTTGTGACGAGTAAGCTGCAGCAGGAAGCGGCGCGCAAGCTCGGGTTCCAGCCCCGGCGCACCATGCAGCTTGCCCAACAGCTCTATGAGGGAATCGAATTGGGCAACGAGGGCTCCATCGGCTTGATTACTTATATGCGCACCGATTCGACGCGCGTCTCCCCGGACGCTCTGGCAGCGCTGCGCCAGCATATCCAGGGACAGTACGGGAAGGAGTATTTGCCGGGAAAACCCAATACGTTTCGCTCTAAAAAGAACGCTCAGGATGCCCATGAGGCGATCCGGCCGACTTCGCTCGATTATTCGCCGGAGCGCGTGCGGCGTTATTTACGGCGCGATCTCTTCCAGCTTTATTCATTGATATGGGATCGCTTCGTCGCAAGTCAGATGGTGCCGGCGGTTTACGATCAGACTTCCTTTGAAATTCCCGTCCAGGAGGCGGTATTCCGCGCCACCGGTCAACAGATCAAATTCGACGGCTTCATGAAGGTTTACATCGAAGGGCGGGACGAGCGCGCGCAGCAGGCGGACGGCGCCGATGAGGGCGACGCCGACGAGCCCCAGGATCTCGAAGGCGTGCTGCCGGACCTGCAAAAAGGCGATGCGCTGAAATTGCTATCGATGGACCCGCGCCAGCACTTCACCCAGCCTCCGCCGCGCTATTCGCAGGCTTCGTTGATCAAAGAGCTCGATGAAAAAGGTATCGGCCGGCCGTCCACCTATGCGGCGATAATTTCGAACATTCTTGACCGCGAGTACGTCATGCAGAATGAGGGGCGCGCGCTGGCGCCGACAGATCTGGGATTTCTAGTGACGGACCTCTTGGTCGAAAGCTTCCCGGATATTTTGAACGTCGAGTTCACCGCCGGCATGGAAGATGAGCTCGACAAGATCGAGGAAGGCAAAGAGAAATGGACCAAGGCGATGAAGCGCTTTTACACGCCCTTCTCGCGCGATCTTAAAAAAGCGGAAAAGGAAATGCGCGACGTCAAGCGCCAAGAGGTGCCGACCGACATCGATTGCGACAAATGCGGCGCCAAAATGGTGATCAAATGGGGGCGCAACGGCGAGTTTCTCGCTTGCCCGCAATATCCCGAGTGCAAAAACACTAAAAACTTCAAGCGCAGTGAGGCGGGCGACATTACAATCGCGCCGGAGGAAGAGGTCAACGAAACTTGCGGCGAATGTGGCCGTCCCATGCTGCTGCGCTGGGGCAAGTTCGGCAAGTTCCTCGGCTGCAGCGGCTATCCCGAATGCAAAAATATTCAGCCCCTGGAGAAACCGGTGGATTTGGGAATCAAATGTCCGGAATGCAAAGAAGGCAATATCAAAGAACGGAAGTCTCGCTGGGGTAAAGTCTTTTACGGCTGCGACAAATACCCCGAATGTAAGTTTGCTTCTTGGGACAAACCCATGCCGACCCCTTGTCCCGACTGCGACAGCCCGATCCTGGTCGAGAAAGTGACCAAGCGCGCCGGCCGCACCCATCGGTGCTACAAGAAAGAGTGCGGTTACTCGATCCAAGTCGCGGAACAGTAGTCAATTTCGTGCCCGCCGCTGTTCGGTGAGCGATCATTGCGCCGCCCCGCTTTGTTTTCGACACATTGTCGACAAGCGCCGGTTTATGTTAATTAGCCCAGGTTACGCACGGGTCGAGTGAGTCCAATTAGGTTTATGCAAAGTATTGTTCGTATCATCGGAGGGGGCTTGGCCGGCGC
>CAMLCX010000012.1 GCA_946478635.1 uncultured Pseudomonadota bacterium | reverse complement strand
TCGTCGGCGCTTCGGCCACCACCGGATCGCGCTTGCGCGCGGTTTGAATCAAATGTCGGTCGAAACCTTTTTTGTGCCAAGTATCAAAAGGCTCTCGGCCGAAATGCGGCAAGATCGTGTTGCCGCGGCAATGGACCTCGCCCTTCTCCACGGCCAAATCGATCTCATTGCCGCCCGGATAGCCCATCACCGTGTTGATCTTGACGCCTAAAGCGACCTCCATTACCCGGTCAAGGATATATCCCGCGCTCCCAATGCCGGTGCTGCCGCATTTCGGCGGATCTTTCGCCTTGATGATATCGCCGATCGTCTTGTACGGCGCGTCCGCCCTCATGTAGAGCAGCATGTAGTTTTTTTCCTGCGAGCCAAGAATCGGAAATTTGCGCAAATCGAAGCGCACTTCTTTATGACCCGACAATTGTTCCAAATAGACGTTGCTGTTAGGCATGACTGTGGTCAGGCCGTCAGGCTTGGCGACACCGTAAACATAATTGGCCGCCACCAACGAGCCGCCGCCCGGCATATTTTGCACGATGATGTCCGGCTGCCCGGGAATATACTTCGGCATCGTGCGCGCCAGCAGCCGCGCCCACCGGTCGTAAAAACCACCCGCTGTCGCCCCGGTGATGATACGAACCTGCTTTCCTTTGTAAAAGGGTTCAGCCTGGGGATTAACAATGCCGGCGGGTAAAATAACCAGGAGAAATACGATCGCTAGAAATATTGGCACGCCGATCAAAATACTGACCTCATCCTCTTCGGATTACGATGGCTGCCTCTTACTTGAATGCCTACCGCGACTCTAGCGTGCAGGATTCCGGAGCGGCGAAACCAAGGCCAATGGATGAAAACTTATGCGAGGGTCGTCAAAACTCAAATTTTCCCTTGCGAGCGCAAAAAATCGATTCGCTCGCGGACGATTTCACCCAAGTCGGTGGCCGGCAAACCATCAGGCACCTGAATCGTTTGGGCACCGAGCTGGGTCAGCTTTTCGTTTAGCCCATGCAGGCTCGAACGAATGCGTTCATAGTCCTGCAGGTATTGTCGGCAAGCGAGAATATTATCGTCGATTTCTTCCAGGCACTTCGAAAGTCTTCGACTTTCCTGGCCGAAAGTTTGCCGTAGATGCTCGACGTTGGCTTGTATAATCTGCTCTTCGACGGGTCGAATTTGCTTGGTGATCTCGCTCTTCATATCCTGCAGAGCTTGAAGCAGGCGTTCGTAGGACTGTTCTTCTCTCATAAGATCCTCCGGCATTTGAAGTCTTGATTCGCGGGACGCAATGTAGTTCTGCGCGAGTGATTCCGAGACGCGCTTTTTTACCAGCACCAGCGCTGCCGCGGTGTCGCGAATCTTCCCGTCAATACGCGATTCATCGGCAATCAGTTTGACCAGCCTTTCGATCGGGCCGGTTGCGAGGCTCATGTTTTTCTCCACGGAAATGCTGCAGGGTATTCGGTCGCCCGACAAGGAATCGCCCTATTCAATATCTAGTCCGAACTCAAACTGCAAGGACTGTGCGGGGAAAATGAGGAAAACTTAGGCACGCTATTGGGTTTGCGTCAGCGCGCCGCAACGACAAACGAACTCTACGCCGCTGAGTGCGCGGCGGGGAGCATCCCGGAATCTCCTGCTAATTCTTGGCGGGGCCCTTGTTCTCTTTAAGCTCGCGCCGCCAGCTCAATGTGCGCGCCTTGGCGGCGATGTTTTCCGCCTCAGCGATCATCCCCTTTTGCTGGTAGAAGATAGAAAGGCTCGTGTACGCCAATTCATCATCGGGGGCGACTTCGATGAGTCGCTTACCCACTTCGATCGCTTGATCGATCTTTTCTTGATGCGCGTAGGTCATGGCAAGCGCGTGCAATGCATCGCCGTAGTCGGGGTCCTCGTCAAGCGCCCGCAAATACGCGGCGACGGCGTCGTCCAGTCTATCCTGGGCGAAGTGATCCATGCCTTGATTGTAGTAATCTTCTTTATTCATGGAACGGCTACTCGGTTTTGCGACTGGGAGTGGACGAGAGAGGCGGCGCGGCGTCTTGCTCGATTTTTTCCGGGCGACATTGCTGCAGAAGCATTTTTTTAAGCATCGCCGGATTTACGGGTTTTTTAAAAATGACGCCCTGCAAACCCTCCAAACAGCTGCGCTTGATAATATGATCCTTGTCGTAATTGAACGCCGTCATCAAGATCACCGGCAACTTAGGAGTCTTGCCTTTGACGACCTGGTAGAGCTCGTACCCATCCATATCCGGCATCACAACGTCGCTCAACACCAGATCGAATTGTTGGCGTTCCAAGCACGCCATTGCATGAACGCCCGAGGCCGCGGTCTCGATACAACAGCGCTCCCCTTCGAGCAGGTCTTTGAGAGACTGGCAAATACCCGCGTCGTCGTCGACGACAAGAACCTTCAAGCCGTTCAGCGGGTAACGCGCATCCGCCGCCGGCCTCGAACAGGCCTTGTCGCGCTCGTTGGCGCTAAGATCCGTCATCATCTTGCCGTACAAATATTCTTTTGTGCCGTACTCGCCTTCATCCGCCATTTGGCAAATGCGGCCGGTGATGCCTTGGATCTTCTCCACCTGCGATGTCAACGAATCGAGTCGCTCCGACTCCACGAGATAATCCTCATCGTTCGCGGCGCGCCCGACGTACTGGCGCAGCATTTCGATCTGGTTGACCAAAACTTCCAACGAATTATTTATCTCGTGGGACACCCCGATTGCGACCTCGGCGAGCGTAACCAACTGGTCGCGACGGCGAATCTCGCGGATATCTTTAGCAAACCCGATGGAGCCGATCTCGTTTCCCTGCGCGTCATAAGTAATCGACGCCGAGATTGCGATCGGGATTTGCTCGCCCCTCCGGGTCTTAAAAACCGTCTCAAAATTGCGAACCCGCCCTTTGCCGTCACTGTTATTGGCTCGCATGGCGGCCATGACCTTGCGCGCTTCTTCGAGAGTCGGATAGATCTCCAATACGTTTTTCCCCAAAACCTCTTCGGAACTGAAGCCGAGATTCTGGCACGCGCCGTCGTTATAGAAAGTGATCGTCCCGTGTTTATCGACTGAGATGATGATATCGGGGCAACTCTCAATGAGTTTTTGGAAATATTGTACTGGCAGGGCCATAAGTGCGGCACGTTATCTTGCATGATAGGTCGAACGACGATATCAATGCAAGAGCCTCGATAGCACCAAGTTTCTCACGTCTGATCGCGCCAACAATGGGACCCACCAAGGACACCCGTCAGCTCAATTGGTTCTTGGCCTGGGCGGTCGTTTTTTGTGACATCGGCACCTCCGTTTACTACGTGCCGGGTATCCTCTACGGCCACGTCAGAGACGCCACTCCGTTTTTTGTCTTACTGACCACCGGCGGTTTTATCTTGCTGTCGCTCAAGTACATCGAGATTTCATGGCGCAACCCGGAAGGCGGCGGCGTCGTCACCATCACCACGAAGGCCTTTGGACCCATGTGGGGCTGTCTGGGCGGCATGCTGATCATCGTCGATTATTTTCTTACAACAGCGATTTCGGCAGTGGCCGGCTTTCAATATATCGGCAGTGCCTTCCCCACTCTCGATGCCCACATTGTGCTTCTAGCCTGCGCCGGAGTCGGAGTGCTCGCCGCCCTGAACATTATTGGGATTCGTGAAAGTGCCGCTGTGGCGCTGATCATGGCGAGTGCGTCTTTTTTGGTGAATTTTTTCGTTATCGTGGCAGCAATGTTCAGCATGGACGGAACTCAGTGGAACACGGTGTTGAGCAAACTGGGTGTGCGGCGGGCAAGGTTCGTCGATTTGCTCGTCCGGATTCCAGTCATTCAACGCCTTCAAGCGCGCGCCTACACGCTCCCGAGGATCTCGTCGAAGAGCGCTATGGCGGCATTGGATATGGCTTCGAAGACGAACTAAAAGGTTTGATGACGCTCGCGGAAGCCGTAGAGGTAAAGCCGCTTTATCCTTCATCGACCCTGCTCGCGTTGCGCGATGAGTCACCCCGGCTGATTCAGGAAGGCATCACCCGCGCCAAGGGGCGGGGCGATTCGGCTCTGTACTGTATTTACGTGGAAGAATGGCCGGGACTCTTCGCCGGAGTGACGCCGCATGTGCCGAATGACCAAGGGCTGCGCACTCTACGCGCGGCGCTGCAAGCTGTGCGGGAAAAGAATATCGAGATCATTCCGATTTGGTCGGTGTCGGGCCGATTACAAAACCACTTCTTCGCTCGCCTTGGCGGATTGTTCAATGAGCTGATGTGCTCCCTCGACTCCGAGAAAGCGGTCGATGGCGGCATGGCCCGCGTAGAGCAGCGGGGTAATGCCGAGAGCAATGATCAACTTGAAAGAATAGTTGGACGCAGCAACAGTAAGAAATTCAGAAGTCTTGATCTTGCCCGGCAGCCAAAAAGCAATACCAATGATGACGATGCTGTCGATGAGCTGAGATATCACGGTCGAACCCGTGGCGCGCATCCAAAGAAATCTCCCGCCGGTCCTGTGACGCACGAGCCAAAAGACGCCGACGTCGATCAACTGGCTCAAGCCAAATGCGATCACGCTGCCGACAATGATCCATAACGATTGCCCGAACACCGCCTGAAACTGCGCGTCGGTTACCGGGGAGAACGCCGCGGCCGGCACCTGCATGGCAAGAAAGAGGACTATAAAGGCGTAAACGATCAATGCGATCGTCATCAAGGTCAGCCGCTTCACTCCCTCACGGCCGAAATATTCATTGATCAAGTCCGTCGCGATAAATACCACAGGCCAGGGAATCACGCCGATGCTAAGTGTGAACGCTCCCAATGTGAAGAGCTTTCCGCCCGTCACTTCTCCGAGGATCGCGTTAGTGACAAAGAAACCTGCCAGCGCCAGATAGACGATGTCTCTTCGAGTTTGGATTTCCACGCTGTCTTTTCCCGCCAAGCGTCAAGTGTATCTCTGCTATTTCATGCCGAGATTCTTCAGAAACCCGGATTTGCTCAACGAATCTACGAAAGAGTTATCGTAGAAATCTCTTGGGTCGGCGTTTTTTGCGCCGGGAAATTCCTTTTCATCCAAATAGGCAAACTGCCCGCGAATCGCTTCCGGTCGCACCGCAAGGCTCATGGCCCAGTACGGCGCAAAGGCGTCATAGGTTCCATCGATGGTGGGACCATCATCGATCTTCCCGTATTTGGCGATCGCCTTCTTGGCCAGGCCCGCATCTTTGTGCGACAGAACCACTCCTTCGGCGATTGCTTTCAGGAACGCGTAGACTGTGTTGGGATTGTTCTTTAGATATTTTTCCGTAGTCCCGTAAGCGACCTGGAAGGCCGGAATGTTGAGTTTGCCGATATCCACTAGAAGGTTCAATCCGGACTCCTTGGCCTTCAAGGTGTTGGGCGCCGAGAGCGTTCCCGCCGCGGTCTTGCCGCCGAGCACGGAACTCAAGATCGCCGGCACGGACTGCACATAAAGTATTTGTACATCCTTGTCCGGTATCAGACCGTTTTTCTTGAGCGCCTCGCGGGTTGCCGTGTCGAGCGCCGCGCGCGGCGTGCTCGCGGCGATGGTCCTGCCCTTCAGGTCCTGAATCGTCTTGAATTCTTTCGCTGCCCAGATCTGAAATACCAGTTGCTGCATGGTACCGCCAAAATATTTGACCTGCCCGCCGCGCAGGCGCGCATTGATCAGATCCGGTCCGTCGGTGTAAAAATCCGCTTCCTCCGACACCACTGCTTGCGCCGACACCTGGGGTGTCAACAATTGCAACGTCGCATTCAAGCCGTGCTTCTTGAAGAGACCCGCCTCATGAGCAACCCAAATCGGCGTGAACGCGCCGCTTGGCTGAGCATAGGTCACGATCACATCCGCTTTCTCCGGTTTGCCGCCGACTTCGGCGGCAAACGGCGCGCGCAGCGCAATGAGAGGTGTTAAAACCAAGACTAGAAACCCGATTCGCAATTGGATCGCTCTATTCAATTTTCCTCCGCGCGAGAATCATTTGCTCAATAACTACAATCGAAAGACGCCTTTGCCGTCAATGCCGGCTAGCGGATCTAAGCGCTCCCCGTGGGCCGCAGATCGACGATTTTCAGCTCTAGTCTAGTTGCGCCGTTCCATTCGTTTTCGCTCAACCGATAAGCGACGTCGATCAAGTCGCCCGGCATTGCGGGAAAATCCTCGCCGATGCCGAAAATGACGCCGCCGAGCACACGACCGGACTGGCGCAGCCGGTAGCGCACACCAGCGGAGAACGCGCGCCGCTCGCATATTTCAGCAGCCTTCGTGACAAATACTGGCTCCGGATTGCCGACGCCGAAGGGCTTGAGCCGATCGAGCTCACGCGCCAACGGAAAGTCAATCTCGGAAAAATCTAGCGAAGCATCCAACTCGAGCAGCGGCAGCAAGTCCTCCTCGGAGAGCGCTTGTCGCGCGCACGCTTCAAAAGCTTCGGCGAACAACTCCAGTTTATCCGCATTGACCGTGAGACCGCCCGCATATTCATGACCGCCAAATTTTTCCAGATGGGCGGCGCAGCTACGAAATCCCTCCACCATGTGAAAACCGCGGATACTGCGCGCCGAACCTTTGCCGTTACCGCCGTTGAAGCCGATCACCACGGTGGGACGATAATACTTTTCGACGATGCGAGAAGCGACAATGCCGAGAACGCCGGGGTGCCAGCCTTCCCCGGCCAGCACCAGCGAGCAGCGGCTGCCGCGCTCCATGACGGCCGACGCCTGGGCCATCGCCTGTTCGAGCACGACCTTCTCGATGGCGCGCCGCTCGCTGTTATGGGCGTCAAGCTCCTGCGCGATCTGCAACGCAATCTCAGGCGAATCGGTCGTCAACAACTCGACAACTTTGATGCCGTAATCAACCCGCCCGGCGGCATTGATACGCGGCCCGAGACGAAAGCCGACTTGTCCGGCGCTCACTTCGCCCGCGGGAATACTCGCCACTTTTTTGAGAGCTACGATTCCGGGCCGGCTTGAAGCGCTCAGCTCGGCCAATCCACGGCGCATCAGCGTGCGATTAACGCCTTGGAGAGGCACCATATCGGCGATCGTGCCCAGAGTCACGATATCCAAATAACGGCGAATGTCCGGATCTCCGGCGCCGGCAAACCACCCGTCATCGCGCAACTTGGCGCGTAAACCGATGACAAGATAGAAGGCCAACCCGGCCGCGCACAGTCCCTTGTCCGGGAACTGGCAGTCCTTGCGATGCGGATTGATCACGGCATGGGCGGGCGGCAGGTCCTCCGGCGGTTGGTGGTGATCGACAACAACGAGACTAAGTCCCGTCTTCATGGCAGCCTCAATTTCCAAAGCATTCGATATGCCGCAGTCAACGGTAATAACCAGATCGACACCACGCTCCCTGAGCCGGCGCAGTCCATCGACGTTGAGACCGTAACCTTCTTCGATGCGGTGCGGCACATAATAAAGAGGCTGTGCGCCAACTTCGCGCAGGAAACTCACGAGCACGGCCGCACCGGTGGTCCCATCGACGTCATAGTCGCCCCAGATCGCAATTTGCTCTTTGTTCTTGATCGCATCGATGATGCGCCGCACCGCCGGCTCCATGTCGGCCATTACAAATGGCGACGGCAGATCGGCGCGCAAACTCGATGACAAATAGCGCCGCGCGGCGGCGTCTTCGACGCAGCCGCGCAAAAAGAGAAGGCGCGCCAATAGCGGAGAAACTTTGAGCTGTTCCGATCGGCGGGCGACGATCTGTAAATCGACTTCCTTGAGCGTCCAGCGCTTGAGCGAGCCGGTGGGCATTTGGCCTATAGTCCAACTGTCAAGAATCGCAAGTGAATCGAATCGGACGTGCGGTTGCTAACTCGAGCGCGGCCACGGTTAAAAGCACTATTTCCTGACCGTTCTGCTTTCCCACAGTAAAATCACGGGACTGGCAATAAATATGGTCGAATAGACTCCCGAAACAAACCCGACGAGAAGTGCAAAGGCGAACGGTTTAATGACCTCACCGCCCAAGAAATAGAGCGAAGCGAGAACCAGCAAAGCTGTGCCGGTCGTCAAAATAGTCCGGCTGAGCGTCTCGTTGATACTCGTATTGATGATGCTTTCGAGCGTTTCACGCTTGATTTTTCTAAGATTCTCGCGGATCCGGTCGCAGATAACCACGGTGTCGTTCACAGAAAATCCAACGATGGTTAACAGCGCCGCGACTACGGTCAGATCGAATTCATAGTTCGTCAACATCAACGCGCCGACGGTGACCAAGACGTCGTGAATTAAAGCAATCACGGCGCCCGTGCCGAACAGGAGACCGAACCTCGCCCCAAAAGCTCCGCCAAATCGAATCCAGATGTAGATTCCCATCATGATCGTCGAGACAACGACCGACATGGTGCCACGGAAACGTAAATCTTCACCGATCTGCGGTCCGACGGACTCGATCCGGCGCACCTCAAACTTATCCGCGCCGAATTGCTCGGCGAGAACCTTTTTTACCTGTTCGCCGAGCGCACCGATCTCGGTGTCGGCCTTCTCGAGGCGAATCAAATATTCGTTGGAGCCCGGTTCGCCAAAATCCTGAATCACGCCGCCGCCCAAATTGACCTTGTCGAGAGCTTTGCGGATATCCGGTATCGTCGAGTTTTGGTGGAACTTTACCTGGATGATCGTTCCTCCGGCGAAATCGACGCCCAGGTTCGGGCCCTTTACAAACAACGCGACCAGCACTGCCGCATTGACCAAGGTCGAAACGAGGAACGCGATCTTGCGATAGCGCGTGAAAGGAAAATTTGTGCCCGGCCTGATGAATTCCATGGTTGCCCTCTTAGATACTGATGCGCTCAAGTTTCCGGGCTGAAATGCGATAATCGTAATACACCCGGGTCACGTAAACGGCGGTGATGATCGTCGTCAGGATACCGCCGCAAAGCGTGACGGCGAAACCCTTGACCGGTCCCGTGCCGAACTGAAAAAGAATAACACCCGAGAGGAAAGTCGTAATGTTAGAGTCCAAAATCGCCGGCAAAGCGTTTTTGTAACCCGCTTCGACCGCCGAGCGCACCGCACGTCCCGCCCTCAACTCTTCGCGTATTCGTTCGTTAATCAAGACATTGGCGTCAACCGCCATACCGACGGTAAGCACGATACCGGCAATGCCCGGCAAGGTTAAGACCGCTTGAAGACCCGCCAGGATCGCTAACATGTAAAGTACGTTAAGAACCACCGCCACAACCGCGACCAGGCCGGCCCCCTTGTAGTAGGCGATCATGAAGACGATCACAAGCAGGCCGCCCACGACGAACGAGGTCACGCCTTGCCGAATCGAATCCTGACCAAGCGAAGGTCCAACCGTACGCTCTTCGACAATCTCCACCGGCGCCGGCAGAGCACCGGCACGCAGAATGATTGCCAAATCTCGCGCTTCCTTGAGATCGAAATTGCCAGTAATAGAAGCTCGGCCGCCGGCGATGCGCTCCTGAATCACAGGCGCGGAATACACACGATTGTCGAGCACGATGGCGAGCCGTCGCTTGACGTTGGCCGCGGTGATCTGCTCAAACAGCCGGGCTCCCGCAGGATTTAAGATTAATTCGACCGAAGCACCCTGAAGATGCTCGGCCGGACGGACGCGCGCGTCTTGAATATATTCACCGGTCATCAGAGGGCGCGCTTCGAGCACGTAACCAGCCTTCTCAGCCCCAAGGTTCTCCCCTCTTCCCGCCTGGCCGTAGAGCACCTGCCGCCCCGGCGGCGGACCGTTTTTTACCGCGTCTTCCGCGTTGGAGCTGTCATCGACGAGCTTGAACTCCAAAAGCGCCGTCTTGCCGATAATTTCCTTTGCCCGCTCCGGGTCTTGAATTCCTGGAAGCTGAATCAGAATGTTATTTTGGGCGTGGCGCTGAATAATCGGCTCGCTCACGCCGAATTGATCGACGCGGTTACGTATCGTTTCCAGGGTCTGATCAACCGCGTAATCGCGCAGTGACCGGATCTCTTCTTTGCTCAGGGTTAAATAGAAATCCGTCGTTGCGCCGACGGTCTGCTGCGGCTTGGCTTCTGCCAAGTTGCCAAACTCGCCTTTGAGAATTCCACGCGCCTGCTCCGAACTGGCCGCCGCGACCTTGATGTGCACCTGAAAGCCCTCGCGCTCCACGGAAGCGCCCGAAATGCCCTTCTCGCGCAGAACTTTGATCAGATCAGCGCGAATGCGCTCGACATTGTTCTCAAGCGCCTTGTCCACCTTCACCTCGAGAACGAGATGCGTGCCGCCTTGAAGATCGAGGCCCAAGTTGATCCTGTTTGCCGGCAAAAACTTGCTCCACCACTCGGGCAAGGGATTGACGAAAGTCGGCACCAAATAAATTACCGACGCCAGGGTTAGAACCGTGAATAATATAAACCGCGTCTGAACGCTTTGCCGCATTCGACTAGTCCTTTCCTTCTTTCGTTATTGCTTTCTCAGCAGTGAGAACGGCTGAAATCTGCGGCCGGTGCACGCGGATTCTAACGTTAGGCGCCACTTCCAACGTCACCACCGTCTCTTTTAAGTCGACCACCTTACCGTAAATTCCGCCCGAGGTCATCACCTCATCGTTGCGCTTGAGCTTGCTCAGCAGCTCCTGATGCTCTTTGGCCTTCTTCTGCTGCGGCCGAATGACCATGAAATACATGATCACAAAAATCAGGACGAACGGCAGTATTGTAATCAACGGCCCGGGACCGCCAACACCGGGTGCAGCTTGCGCGTAGGCAATATCAACCATGACTCCTCCTCAAAGGTTCGATTCAGCGACATCGACGCCTTGCAGTTCTTTCCACCGTTCGGCGCTGCCGGCGCGAATCGCTTCCCGACACTTATCCATGAGCCGGTGATAAAAGTAAAGATTGTGCAAGCTATTTAACTGCGCCGACGAGATTTCGCCGGCCATGTAGAGATGACGCAGGTAGGCGCGAGAGAAATTGGCACAACAATAACAACCGCAGGTCTCGTCGAGCGGACGCGCATCATTGGCGAACTCGGCGCGTTTGATATTGAGCTTGCCGCTCCAGGTGTAAACGGTGCCGTTGCGCGCGTTGCGCGTCGGAATGACGCAGTCGAACATGTCGTATCCGGCGCGCACCGCATGGACGATGTCCTGCGGCCGCCCTACGCCCATCAAGTAACGCGGCCGATCGGCCGGCAATAGACCCACCGTAAAACTGCCGATGGCCTCCAACTGCGCCTCGCCCTCGCCGACGCCGAGCCCGCCGACGGCGAAGCCTTCGAAAGGGAGCGCGGCCATTTCCTCGACGCACCGTCGGCGCAAATCCTCGAACAAGCCGCCCTGGATAATGCCAAACAATAACTGGTCGGCGCGGCGGCGCGCGCGCAGGCTACGCTCGGCCCAACGAACGGTCCTCTCGGTGGAAGCCTCAACATATTCGCGCGCCGCGTCCGACGGAATGCATTCATCGAGCACCATGGCAATATCGCTGCCCAGCGCCTCTTGAATTTCCAGTGCTTTCTCGGCCGTCAGAAGGTGCGACGATCCGTCCAAGTGCGACTGAAACAGCGCTCCTGCCTCGGTAATTTTTCGCATCGCCCCCAGGCTGAAAACCTGATACCCGCCACTGTCAGTCAGGATTGGCCTGTCCCAACCCATAAACTTGTGCAGGCCGCCCTGGTCGCGAATCAGTTCGTGGCCTGGCCTGAGATAAAGATGATAGGTATTGCCGAGCAGAATCTGGCACCCCATTTCTTTCAGGTCGCGCGGCAAAATCGCCTTCACCGTCCCTTGAGTTCCAACCGGCATGAAGCACGGGGTTTCCACCGCGCCGTGTCTCGTGATAAGACGTCCCAGGCGCGCTTTAGAATTTGGATCGTTGTTGATGACGGCGAAGTGATTGGTCATGCCAAGCCTACAGCCGGCAGCGTGCGATAGCTCTTCCGCCCTTCGCCGTTGCCCATGGTTTTTCTCGCACTTTGTGAAACCCCTAGAGAATCAGCATCGCGTCACCGTAGCTGTAAAATCGATATTTCTGCGCGATCGCTTCATGATAGGCGCGCCGGACAAGCTCCAAGCCGGCGAAGGCCGCGACGAGAATCAACGGTGTCGAACCGGGGAGATGAAAGTTAGTGATCAAAGCGTCCAAGACCCGAAACGGATCGCCGGGCCGAATATAGAGTCGTGTGATCCCCTCGTCCGCAACGATCCGGCCTTTTTGCCGCGCGATCCACTCCAGAGTGCGCGTGCTGGTGGAGCCGACGGCGATCACACGGTGGAGCGATTCCTTGGTGCGGTTGATCTTCTCGGCCGCTTCGACGCTGAGCGAATAGCGCTCGCCCTCCATGCGATGGTTCTCGATTGCGCGCTCACGTACCGGTTGAAAAGTACCTGGCCCGACATGCAGGGTCAACCGTGCGCTGTCAATCCCCCTGGCAGAAAGTTGCGACAATAGCTCCGGCGTAAAATGGAACCCTGCCGTTGGCGCCGCGATCGCGCCGGGATGGACCGCATACACGGTCTGATAACGCTCGCGGTCCATGGCTGAAGCGGCGCGCTGGCGCCGCACGTAAGGCGGCAGCGGCGCTTCGCCCAGGGTTTCGAGCTGCGCGCTGAAATCGCCGCTGTGATGAAACTCGAGACCAAATCGGCCGGCGCCCAAATCGCCGATCACCTCGGCGCGGAGCGCATCGTTAAATCGCAACCAGCTCCCGAGGGGTGGTTTTTTTGCGGCGTCGACGAGCGCGATCCACAAACTGCGACCGGCTTGGGGAAACGGCTCGATCAGTAAAACCTCGACTCGACCGCCGCTCGCTTTGGTGCCGCGCAGCCGGGCCGGAAAGACTTTCGTATCGTTGAGCACCAACAGATCGCCCGGATCGAGAAAATTTCCAAGCTCAGAGAATCGACTGTGAATGATCTCGCCGCTCTGCCGCAGGATGACGAGCAAGCGCGAGCCTTCACGCTCGCGGCTCGGAAACCCCGCGATCAGCGATGGCGGCAGATCGTAATCGAATTCTTTGAGGTCCATTGCAAAAAAGAATAGGGGCGCGGCGCACCGCACCCCTACGGATTTCCTGACGGCGTGGAGAACGAGACGGGAGATGACGAAACTTAAGCTTGATTGTCCTTCTTGATGAACGGCGCCAGCAAATCGATGGGCACCGGGAAAATCGTCGTTGAGTTTTTCTCAGAAGCCACTTCGACCAGGCTCTGCAGAAAACGAAGCTGCAAAGCCATCGGCTGCTTGCTGATAACCTCGGCCGCGTCCGCCAGCTTCTGCGAGGCTTGAAACTCGCCCTCGGCGTGAATGACCTTGGCGCGCCGTTCGCGCTCGGCTTCGGCTTGCTTCGCCATGGCGCGCTGCATTTCCTGGGGCAAGTCGATATGTTTCAATTCGACCAGGACAACTTTGATGCCCCAAGGGTCGGTCTGCTGATCGAGAATCTCCTGGATCCGACTATTGATGCGTTCCCGTTCCGCCAGAAGCTCATCGAGTTCACCCTGGCCGCACACGCTTCTCAAAGTCACTTGCGCGAGCTGCGAGGTGGCGAATAAATAATTCTCCACCTCGATAACCGCCCGGGTGGGCTCGAGCACGCGAAAATAGAGCACCGCGTTGACCTTGACTGACACATTATCCCGCGTAATCACATCCTGCGGCGGTATGTCCATGGTCACCGTGCGCAGATCCATTTTGACCATCTTTTCGATGCCCGGAATAACATAAGTGATCCCCGGCCCCCGCGACCCCACCATTCTTCCAAGGCGAAAAACGACCGCGCGCTCGTATTCTTTTAAAATCTTAACGCCGCTGATGATGATTGCGACCACAATGATAACGAATGTAAAGGGCACGCCCATTCCTAACATACTCCCCTCCCCTAACTGGCCACGCGAACCTGCGCGGCGCGCTTGACCTTGAGCACCATTCGATCGAGGCCCACCACCTGAACTTTTTCACCCGGTTCGATTGCCTCATCGGCTTCGGCCTTCCAATATTCGCCGTGCACGAACACGGTTCCACGAGGGCTGAGTTGTTCCCTCGCCACGCCGATCTCGCCGATCAGACCGTCAATGCCGAGCGTGAGCTTGGCTTTTTGCGATCGGAAAACCAGATAGCTCACCGCGAGAACAAACGATCCAATCGTACCCACAGCCGTGAAAACGATCGATCGGTCGACGCCGAAATCAGAGGTCGGCGTGTCGAATAACAGGAGCGAGCCGAGAGCCAGCGAAACGATTCCGCCGATACCCAATACGCCGAAGCTCGGAAAGAACGCCTCGCCGACCAGCAGCGCGACGCCGAATGCCATCAGCGCGAGGCCGGTGTAATTGATCGGCAGGAGTTGCAAGGACGCAAAGGCGAGCAATAGGCATATCGCGCCGGCGACGCCAGGAAAAATCGTGCCGGGGTGAGAGAACTCCATGTACAAACCGAGGATGCCCGCCATCATCAGAAGATAAGCGATGTTGGGGTCGGCAATCGCGTTTAGGACTCTTTGCTTGACGCTCATTTCATGGCGGACAACGCTGACATTTTGTAGCGACAACTCCTGCTTGCGACCCTCGATATCCACCTTCCGACCATGGGACTGCTTTAGGAGATCGTCGACGTCCCGGGCGATAATATCGATCACCTTTTTCTTGAGCGCGTCTGTTTCGGTGATCGCGACGCTCTTTCGCACCGCTTCGATGGCCCATTCAGCGTTTCGGCCGCGCTGTTGGGCGATACTCTCGCTGAAGGATGCGGTAAAATTTTCGATCTTCTCGCCCATCACGCCTTTGACTTCTCCCCCTCCGCCCGTCACCGGGTGCGCCGCGCCGATGTTGGTTCCGGGCGCCATCGCGGCGATATTCGCCGCCATCGTAATAAAAACACCCGCCGAACCCGCTCCCGCCCCACTCGGCGCAACGTAAACGATGACCGGCACGGGCGTCCCCAGCAGTTCCTTGACGATGGTGCGGGTCGAGCTCAATAGGCCACCGGGCGTGTCGAGTTGTATAATCAATGCACGAGCGCCGCCCGCTTTAGCCCTGCCGATACTTTCACGGATGAAATCGTCCACGGCTGGATTGATGCTGCCGTCGATGGTGATGAGATCAACATGCGGGCCGGCCGCATCCTTCGGCTGCGCCCACACCGATACTCCGCCGGCCAGCAGCAAAACAAAGAGGAAATTTCTAACTGTTCTCACTATTTAACTCTTTGATGACTTTTTTGATGTCTTCCCAGACTAGTTTTTTGTCCGCCGGGTTGCGCAAGAGATACGCCGGATGGAAGGTCGGCATGAGTTTGATGCCATGATAGCGGTGCCAGGCGCCGCGCAGCTTGGTGATCGGAACTTTGCTCTGCAGCAAGGTTTGCACGGCAAATTTACCCAGACCCACAATGATTTCGGGGCGAATCAAGTCAATTTGTTTCTTGAGGAATGGCTCGCAGGCCGCAACTTCATCGGGCTCCGGATTGCGGTTCTGCGGTGGCCGGCATTTGACCACATTGGCGATATAAACGTCTTCTCGTTTGAGTCCCATGCCTTTTGTGATGATATCGTTCAACAGTTGGCCGGCCCGACCGACGAACGGCTCGCCCTGAAGATCTTCGTCGCGGCCGGGTCCCTCGCCGACAAACATCAGACGGGCGCGTGGGTTGCCAACACCGTACACGATGTGGGTTCGGCCCGCGCAGAGCTTGCAGCGGCGACAATCGCCGATCTCGGCGCGCAACTCTTCGAGGCTTTTTGCATCGAGCGCGGCCGAAGGCGCGGCAAAAAGGTTTCCCTCCATGCTGATTGAAGGTTGTTCCGCAGCGACGCTCTCGGGTTTCACCGGCGTGCTCGGTTGCTGACCCGATACGATGCGGATCCCGGCTCGCTGGCGCCGCTGTAGATGGCGCCGCAGAGCCTGGGCCAAGGAGACGATTTCTCCCTCTGCTTGTTCGTCAGCCACGGCGCAACTCCCTCACGCGCGGATACTATCACCGGATCCTTAGCCGTGGCAATGACGCCCGTCGCGCCGAGAATTTCGCTCAAGCCGATCCATCAAGCTGTCGCAACTGGCCCACGTACCGAGCACGGAGCTGAGTAAAAAACTTCAAGGTACCGGGCCATAAATAATCTCGATAGGTGTATTCTAGGCCGTGAAACGCCGCGTTATGATAAAGTAAGGTGACCTCAGCATAGATGCCCGACTGCAGGTAGACGCGCTGGCCGGCATTTTTGGTCGAGGCGAGCACGATTTTAAAGGCGTCGAGATAACCCGGGTCGAGATTGATACGGCGGCCGCCCGAGCTGGCCGTGCGATGCGCGTCCTCGATGGTTTGTGTTCGCGCCTTGATCGCGGCGAGATCTTGCGGCGATCGTAGATTGGAAAATGACACGAAGCGCCGCAGCAATCCCGGCCCCATCTCCTTTTCGTAGAAATTGGACACCGTCCACGAGACCGGCTCACTTCTCTCATCGATCCCGCTCAGGACGGACGACAATTCGCTTTCGATGCGGTCTAACAGGTCTGCGTCGGACGAGAGCAGCGCGACGAAGTACTTCGCCGGCTTGGGCTCTCTTGCTGTTCCCATATCAGCGCCGGCTTTTTAAGGCGAGGAAATGATCGTAGATTTGGTCGGCCAACTCGTCTTTGCTCATGAGCGGAAGTGAGCGTGTGGCGCCGGTGCGATCAACGATTGTCGCGATGTTCGTGTCGCCGTCGAAACCGCTTCCGCTTTCGGCAACATTGTTAGCCACCACCATGTCGAGATTTTTTTCCCGCAGTTTCTTTTGCGCATTGGCTGTCAGCTCTTCGGTTTCCGCGGCAAAGCCGACAAGCCATTTGCCATTTTTGTGTTCACCGAGTTCCTTGAGAATGTCCGGGTTGGGTTCGAGGTGAATCTCCACAGATCCTCTGGCGCGTTTGATTTTTTTCTTCGCGACCGAAGCGGCGTGATAATCCGAAACTGCGGCTGCCATAATGACGGCGGTGCATTGGCCGTACTCTTTCAGTATCGCGTCGCGCATCTCGGCGGCCGTGGTCACTGGAATAAACCGCGCACCGGCCGGAGGATCAAGCGCCGTAGGTCCGCTCACCAGCGCGACTTCAGCGCCCCGGCGAAGCGCGGCGCGCGCCAGAGAGTAACCCATTTTTCCCGAGGAGCGATTGGAAATATAGCGCACCGGATCGAGCGGCTCTCGGTTCGGGCCGGCAGTAATAAGCAGCCGCTCCCCTGAAAGGTCCTTGCTTTTCAGCAACCGCTCGATTTCTTCGGCAATCTTTTCCGGGTCAGGCAGGCGCCCCTTGCCCTCGTAACCGCAAGCCAGATAGCCTTCCGCCGGCTCCAGGATGTGATAACCGACCCGTCTGAGCTTGCGCAGGTTTTCCTGTAGGATCGGATTCTCGAACATATGAATGTTCATCGCCGGCGCGATCAATACCGGCGCCCGACTCGCCATGAGAACCGTGGTCAATAAGTCGTCCGCGATGCCGCCGGCGATCTTGCCGATAACATTGGCGGTGGCCGGCGCGATCACCAGGATATCTGCGCTGTCCGCGAGATTGATGTGGCCGATTTGAGATTCCTGGGTAAGATCGAAAGTCTCGGTGGCGACGGGATGACCGGACAGGGTCTGAAATGTTAGCGGCGTAACAAACGCCATCGCGCCCCTGGTCATGATCACTCTTACATCAAAGCCGGCTTTAGCTAACAGCCTGACTAGCTCGACTGCTTTGTAAGACGCGATTCCGCCAGTGACACCCAAGACGACCATGCGATTTTTTGCTGAACTCGCCACGATGTAAAAATAGCCGATCGGCCAGGGTCGTGCAAACCTGCATTAAACGCGGCAATGAACGCCCAATTTGTCGAAAAGTTGACAGTTGTGCGGTTTTTTGTCATCGCCATTGCACAGAGTTTATCCGTGAGTCCAAGTTTCCAGCAGCTAAGCACCTTAAATTGCCCGTCTTATGCCTTGTCTCGGCGAAATCGCATGGTGGCATAGTTTTGGCTTCAGGTGTTTAATTCGTTTGATCTAAACCGCTGAAACGCTTGACCAATATACGCAGTTCATGTAAGTCACAAGGCAAGCAGAAGGAGATAGCGATGGATAAATATTACGGGCAGTTGATGGAGAAATTCGCTACGGCGACCATTTTCGCATTGGCGATCAGCTCCGTTTTCGTCACGGCGAAAACGAGCGTCGCCGAAGAAGCAACGGAGCTTTCCATGGGGGTTGCGGTGGAACAACAAACCTCTCCAGGCCAACTCGAGAGTCAGCCGGTCGATTTAGCGGCCCTAGATACCGCGCCGATGGCGGCCGCGGCTCCTGGCGAAGACTTTGACGAAGATCCTTGGGAAGGGTTTAACGAAAAAATGTTTTGGTTCAATCGCGAAGTGGTTGATCGCTTCGTTCTAAAGCCGATCGCCACCGGCTGGGATTTTATTTTCCCCGATCCGGTGCAGCGCGGGTTTCACAATTTTTTTGATAACCTCGCGGTCGTCCGGCGAGTCGTCAACAACACTTTGCAGCTCAAACTCAATGGCGCCGGCACCGAACTTGCCCGTTTCACCATTAACAGCACAATCGGAGTGGTCGGCTTTTTCGATGTTGCGAAAGATGGCTTTGGCATCGAGCAAAAAGATGAAGACACGGGCCAGACCTTTGGCGTCTGGGGCATAGGACCAGGCCCGTATCTCGTCCTGCCACTCTTGCCGCCCCTTACCGTTCGCGATGGCATTGGTTACGCATTTGATGCCGCGATGACCCCTTATACTTATTTCATTCCGTGGTGGGGAACCTTTGCGGGCACGGCGACCAACACGGTTAATGAGAGATCCTTGAATTTGGATCGTTTCGAGCGTGTTGCCGATTCGACGGTCGACCTCTATGGCGCGGTGCGTAACGCGTACCTGCAAAGGCGGGCAGCGGCAATCAAACAGTAACCGCATCTTTTTAGTTCATTTCGGCTGACAACGCGGGAGACTGCATGAAGCGGTCTGCCGCGTTGTCTTTTTTGTGTTCTAGGCTCCTAAAGAGCCACGGGAACAAGTCTCAGCACTGCCGCAGCCATTGAGAGTATTGACAACCCGTACACCGTTCACTATGAAATAAACCGTTCTCTGCTTTACAGTCCAGGTCTTAGGAGCTCAAACCGACAAGATGCCACGGACAAAGAAAAAAAACCCCGGCCGCGCCGCGAAGGACCGCACTCATGACTACATTGATGACGGCACTCACGATGAATCGGAAGACGAAGACCTTCCAAGCGACGAAGCTGGACGGCGCAAAATTAAAAAAAACTACGAGGAACTGCTCGGCATTCGCATCGAAAAACTTCGCGGCCGCGTGCTCAACCGGGAGAAAATCAACAAGAGCATCGACGGCTTGTATTTTATTTGCAATGAGTGCCGCAAGATCTGCCACAACCTCGACGAGGGCTGGATGGAAGAAGCCGGCACGCTCAATAACTACTGCGGCGCGTGCGCGAAGGCGAAGGGCGTCAAAAGCAGCGCGGCTTAGAGTCTGAGCTGCAGTCGCGTCAATAATTCCGCAAGTTCTTCAGGCAGCTCCGCTTCAACGGTCAGCGACCGACCGTCATCCGGGTGATATAACATCACACTGCGCGCGTGCAAGAATTGACGCCGCAGACCCAGGTTATTCGTTTTGCTCTCGTCATAAAGCGTATCTCCGACAATCGGGTGACCGATCGCCGCCAAATGGACTCGGATCTGGTGCGTGACGCCGGTTTCCATGTCGATTTCCAGCAGACTTACTCCGCGAGATCGTCCGATGCGCCGGTAACGCGTCACCGCTTTCCAGCTTCGTTCCTGATCTCGCGGAGTGCGGGACGCTGTGCGCATGCGGCGCCGGTCACCTTTGTCGTGCGCTAAACGGAACTCGATGATACCTTCCGGCGGAGCGAGCCCCCAAACCAGGGCCCAGTAGATTTTCTTGATTCGGCGGTTGCGAAACTGCAACTTGAGAGCCGCGAACGCCGGCTGTGTTTTCGCCACCACAACCAGACCTGAGGTTTCGCTATCGAGACGGTGCACCAACCCGGGTTCCCAACGACTCTTGCCCACCTGCTCGAGATTAGAGTGACGGGCGAGAAGAAAATTCGCGAGTGTGGCATGGTCTCGACCTGAGAACCCATGGGTCGGCATACCGGCAGGTTTGTTCACGATCAAAATCGCCGAATCTTCATAAACAATCGACACCTCAAGCCCGGCATTGGGCGCCGGCTTGGCCGCAAGCAAACTTTCGGGACCGTGAAATACGAGTTCGTCTCCACCCGCCAATCTCGCGCCCTTTTTGCTGATTTTCTCGCCGATAGAAAATAGTCGCTCGCGGATGGCATCTTCCACCGCACGCCGTGATAGATGCGGCAAGCACTGGCGCACGAAGGCGTCGAGACGAATCGGCTCGTGCTCCTCCGACAGCTTCCAGGTTTTTACCACGATCTGCTTTGCTTGATCCGCCATACTACCTGCCGTACTATAACCCACGATCCCAGCAATGAGGAATTCCTCGGAATGTCGACCCAATGTTTCAGTGTGATCATCGCCGGCGGCAAAGGCACGCGTTTCTGGCCGCTCAGCCGCGCGAAGCGCCCCAAGCAGTTACTGAAAATTATCAGTCAGAAAAGCTTGATCGTCGAGACCGCTGAGCGCGTTTATCCGATCAGCGGACGCGGTCAGACTCTGGTTGTCACGCTCGCCGATCAGCTCAATGCGCTGAGGCATGAACTCGGCGATCTGGCGAAGAATAATTTTCTCGCCGAACCTCAGGGGAAAAACACCGCTCCATGCATCGGCCTGGCGGCTCTCGAAATCGTCCGGCGAAATCCCGCGGCCGCGATGATCATTCTTCCCGCGGATCATTGGGTTCGCGATGGCACCGCATTTCGGCGCATACTCAAGACCGCAGTCGGCCTCGCCATCCGGTACGATCAACTCGTAACCATCGGTATTCGTCCCAACTATCCGGAAACCGGCTACGGCTATATTATGAAAGGCAAAGCAGCGGCTGGTGGGCCTTCGTCAAACGGCTTTACCGTAAAACGATTCACGGAAAAACCGACACTCGCCGTCGCGCGGCGACTGATCCGCCAGCGCGCTCTTTGGAACAGCGGCATTTTCGTTTGGAAGGCTTCCACGTTGCTTGAGCTACTGACGCGCTACCAGCCGGCAATGGCGGCCGGATTGGAAACAATCCAGTGCGCCGCCTCAGGCAAGTCGCTGGCCAACCCCGGACCCAAACTGCGCGCCATCATCGCGCGCGAGTATAAAAAAATGCCGAGTCTGTCGATCGATTATGCTGTGATGGAAAAAGCCGGCTCGGAAGGCAGAGTTTTGACTGTTGAAGGAGACTTTGGCTGGAGCGACGTGGGCAGCTGGGAGGCAGTGCATCGAATGATGCAGAAGGACGGCAACGGCAACGCGAGTCGGGGACGATGGTTGGGCCTCGGCACAAAAAATAGCCTCATTCACGCGTCGAATCGACTGGTCGTGCTGCTGGGCATGGAAAACACCGCTGTCGTCGATACTCCGGACGCCTTATTGGTCGGCGACCTAAGTCGTTCCCAAGAAGTGCGTGACATCGTCGAAGAACTGAATCGCAAAGGCCTCGGCGCCTACACCGCTTGAAGGTTGCCGACCCGCGAGTTAACCAAGGCGCCGTGAATACACGTTATCCAAAAGGTCCGTTCGCGGTTGACGACCCTGTGATTTTTATTGACCGCAAGGATCGCGAATATCTCGCGCGCCTCGACCAGCGTCGCGCCATTGCCATACGGGGCGGCAAAATCGCTGTAGCCGAAGTGATCGGCCGCGAGGAAGGCAGTGTCGTGCGGTCGTCGATGAACGAACCGTTTTTGGTCTTCCGGCCCAGCCTGCCGCAGCTGATTCCCAATCTACCGCGTACCGCCCAGGTGATTTATCCAAAAGATATCGGGCCGATTTTGCTTTGGGCGGATCTGTTTCCGGGCGCGCGCGTGATCGAAGCCGGAATCGGCGCCGGCGCCTTAAGCATCGCGCTCTTACGCGCCATCGGCGACGATGGAGAGCTTATCTCTTACGAGATTCGCGAGGATTTCGCCGAGCTCGCGCAGAAAAATGTTGCGCGCTATTTTGGCCCCGCGCCGAACTGGACGGTGAAACTCGCCGACGTTGCCTTGGAACTTGCGGAAGACAAAATCGACCGTGTCATCCTCGATCTCCCCGAGCCATGGCATGTGATCGAGCGCGCCTGGAATGTGCTCAAGCCCGGCGGCTTTCTGCTCTGCTACCTCCCGACCGTACTGCAAGTGAAAAATCTGGTCGACGCGCTGCGCGACGACAAGCGCTTTGCCTGCATTGAAACGTCGGAAAACTTGATGCGTTTCTGGCACTTCAAGGGCATGAGCGCCCGTCCCCAACACCGTATGGTCGCGCACACGGGATTTCTAACCTCAGCGCGCCGATTGTCAGACGGTGAAAAAGACATTCCCCGAGCCCCCTGAACCGCGTTCAGAGAACTCGGGAATGAAAAAAGCATCCGGTTCTTGACGGGAGACGGCTTTAGTTAGGGGCGCGACCAGAGCTGGATGTAATTTTGTTCCGTATCGAAAAAGTAGAGTCCCTTGCCGGTAGGACGAACGATTGGTTTATCGATCAGCACTTTAACACCTGCTTTTTTAAGCTCATCAGCGGCTTTGTCGAAATCTTCCGAGCCGACTTCCAAGGCTAGATGCGCGGTCCCTTCATCGAAGTCGCCGCGCTCCACCGTTTCTGGTCGTTGGAATAGAACCAAGCACATGCCGTCTTCCATGAACAGACGCGCGATGTTGGGAAACATGCCGTACTTCTCTTTGTAGGGGCCGCCGCTTTCAGTGTCGTAACCGATTTTGGTGCACTTCATGCCCAGGACTTCGGTGTAAAATTTCACGCCGCGTTCGAGATCGTTGCACGGCAGTCCGATGTGGTAAATTTGTTTAACCTTCATCTGCCTGATCCTCCTTATTTTCTTTTGTATACTGTAACTCCGCGGGCGGTTTCAAGAGACGGACGGACTGGAGCCGGCTAATAAACCCGTCTGCTTCGGTCGGCTTGCGAAGGGACCCAGTGGGAACTTCTTGACATCCTCGGTGAATCCACTAAACATCATGCCCCATGAGTCACCTGCGATCGATCTTTTCTCGCGCCGCGCTCTGGCTCTCTCTTTTCGCCTTAGTTCCCGCTAACACTTTCGCGCAACAAAATGACCGAATTGTCATCACCTATCCGAGTCGCAGCATCGCTTCCGTGGACCTTTACATCGCCCAGGAACGCGGCTTCTTCCGCCAGGAAGGATTGCTCGCCGACGTGGTGCAGGTCAGAGGGAACATCGGAGTGACCGCGCTCTTGAGCGGCGATGCCCACGCGATCAACAATGTCGGCACGATCATCCGCGCCATGGAGCGGACGGATCTCCCCGCCAAAGTCGTCACGCAGAGCCTTAAAAAAAATCTTTTTTGGCTCGTGACTAAACCTGAGGTGAAATCCCTCGGTGAACTAAAAGGGAAAGTCTTCGGCACGACGACCCTAGGCGGCTCGCAGCATCTTGCCGCCTTGCGTCTCCTGCAAAAAGCGGGGCTCGACCCGGACAAGGACATTACGGTGGTGATCGGCGGCGATGTTCCCGCCCAATTGCAAAGTCTCGTGAGCGGCGTCATTCAGCTCGCCGCGCTCTCGCCGCCAACGGTTATCCTGGCTAGGGATAAATTCAAATTGAAGATTCACGGCAGCACGCTAGAGGACTTGCCCAACCTGCAAAACGGGCTGGCTTTTTCCGAAAAATTGTTGCGCGAGCGGCGCGACTTGGCGAAGCGTATTTTGCGCGCTCGCGCGCGCGCACACCGATATTTTTGGGACAACGAGCGCGGCACCGCCGAAGTGTTGGCCAATTACTTAAAAGTCGACCTTCCGGTCGCCCTCGAATCTTATCGCCTCGCCCGCCCGGCATTTACCGGCAATGGCATCCCCACGGAGAAGGAAGTGGATGATTTTCTGCGCGCCGACGCCCAGCTGCTTAAGCTCAAAGAGCCGGCACCGGCGGCGAAGATTTTTGACTTCAGCCTGCAAAAGGAAGTAAATCAGGAGTTGGGAATCAAATAGCGTCGTTGCCAGCCTATGGGCGCACCATTGATCCAGGCACGGGACATCACTTTAGTCTTCAAGTCCAAGGACCGAGAACCGGTCACTGCGCTGCGAGATTTCAATCTCGAAGTCGGCAAAGGTGAATTCGTCAGCATTGTCGGGCCGTCGGGCTGCGGCAAGAGCACTTTTCTTAACCTGCTGCTGGGGCTCATCAGGCCCGACTCGGGCGAGATGAAGCTCGACGGCGCGCCGATCGCCGGGCCGGGACAAGAGCGCGCTATGGTCTTTCAAGAGTTCGGGTTGTTGCCGTGGCGCACTGTGCGCGCCAATGTCGAACTGGGGTTGGAGCTCAAAGGGATACCCTCGTCCGAGCGCTCGGAGCGCGCGACCGAGCTGATCAAGTTGGTCGGCTTGAAAGACTTCGAGCGCCATTACCCGCATGAGCTGTCCGGCGGTATGAAACAGCGCGTCGGGCTGGCGCGCGCGTTGGCGACCGAGCCACAAGTGTTGTTAATGGACGAGCCGTTCGCCGCCCTCGATGCGCAAACGCGCGACCTGATGCAAACCGAGTTGCTTGAGATCTGGGAGCGGACCAAGAAAACCGTGCTCTTTGTCACCCATAGCATCGAAGAGGCTGCTTATCTTTCCGACCGTGTCATCGTCATGACCGCGCGGCCCGGCCGGGCCAAAGAAACTTTGAAAATTCAGCTGCCCCGGCCGCGCGATTACGAGATGCGGCTCACGCCGCAATTCAACGAGATCAAGTCGCGCATCTGGGACGTGCTCAAAGAAGAGCTGACTTCGCGGGACCACAATGAAGCTTAAAGAACTCTTTGCCGAACATCGCCGGCTTTGGCTCGGGCTCGGCTCCGTGCTTTTTGTGTTTGCGGCTTGGGAAGCGCTGCTGACCTACGTTATTCCACTCAATCCTTTCTTCTTCACCAAGCCTTCTCTCATCGCGGTGGCCTTCAAGGAGCAGGTCATTTACGGCGCGCTGTGGAGCGACCTGGCGGTCAGCAGCAAGGCGTTTTTGTGGGGATTTAGCTTCGCGATCCTACTAGGCATCCCGTTGGGCGCGCTGATGGGTTGGCGGCGTAAGGCCGGCTATACGCTCGATCCATTTTTCACCGCGCTCTACGCGAGCCCCCTGGTGGCTCTTGCTCCGCTCATCATCGTTGTTTTCGGCGTCGGTCTTTTCGCCAAATCGGTTCTGGTCTTTGCGCTCTCGGTCTTCCCTTTCATCTTCAACACCTTTGCCGGCGTGCGCTCCACCGACCGCTTGCTGATCAACGTGGTCCGGTCCTTCGGCGGCGGCGAAAAAGATCTCTATCTCAAGGTCATCTTTCCGAGCACTCTGCCCTACATCGTCGCCGGCGCGAGGATCGCGCTCGGCCGGGGCCTGGTGGGGATCATCGTGGGCGAATTCTACGCGGCATCGGAAGGCATCGGCTACGCGATCTCCCGCTTCGGCGACACTTACCGGTTGCCGGACATGTTTGCTGCGATCTTTCTGTTGATGATTGCGGCGGTGGCGCTCACCGAAGGCATGCGCAAGCTCGAATCCGTGCTGGCGCCGTGGAAATCCACACAGGAGACACGATGAAGCGGCTGGCGAACTTCTACACTGACAGAGAGCAATCTATCCTCGGCGGAGGATTCATTTTGCTCCTGATCGTCCTGTGGGAATTGATGCCGCGCCTTATGACGCTGCCCCAGGGCTTCTCCCTTTTCTTCACCACGCCGTGGAAGGTCATCGAGGCCTGTTACCAATTATTTGTCGAGAACAAAATTCAGGAACACTTTTACGTCAGCTCGATCGAGTTCCTCGCCGGCCTCGGGCTGGCAATCGTCGTGGGCTTGCCGATGGGACTCATCACAGGCCGATCCCCCAACATCGATGCGATGGTCGATCCCTTTGTCACGATTTTTAATGCCACCCCCAGGCTTATCTTCCTGCCGCTTTTCATCCTGTGGTTCGGCATCGGCATCTGGTCCAAGATCGTGATCGTCTTTATCGGCGCGGTATTTCCTCTGCTCATCAATACCTACGAGGGAGTGAAGAACGTCGATCGAGTGCTGGTGAACGTGGTTCGGTCGTTCGGCGCCAACGAGTGGCAGATCATGAAGATTGTCGTCCTGCCCAACTCGGTCCCCTATATCATCGTGGGACTGCGCCTGGCGATCGGGCGGGCGATCCTCGGCGTGGTCGTCGGTGAATTTTTCGGCGCCAGCAAAGGACTCGGCTTCATGATCGCCACCGCCGCCACAAACTACAAAGTTGACGTGGTCTTCGTCGGCGTCGCGATCTTTATGGGTCTCTCTCTGATCCTGACGATGGCGGTAAAGAAAATCGAATCCAACCTCTCCCGCTGGCGGCCGGAAGAAGCGAAGACGTTCTGAGGAAATTTCCCAAACGAATAGCCGCTCGATCACAGGAACAAATCGCGTATTGCGAATTTTTCGAATGGTAGCCCGTCCCCTTTACAGCTCCCAGTGCGCAGTGCGCGCCAAAGTTTCATATTGCTCCGGCCTAACGCAAAGCTCAGCCGGCGCTCTTAGCGATCGGTCTGAAGCGCGAGTTAGCCCAGAACCCAAGGCTTCGCTTACAGCCGAGCGTAAATCTTTCATCCACCGACGCGTCTCTCGCTTCAGACAGCTTTGCCATGCTGGCTTCCAACTTAAATCGCGTAGAATCTCGCGGCGTTGTCGCCGAGGATCCGTCGCTTGACGGCGTCGCTCAGGTCGGCCCGCTCCCGGATCTCTTTAACGGAACCCTCGCGCGCCTCTCCGTGGGGCATGTCGGCCGAGATCATGATGCGGTCCTCTCCGACAAATTCGATGACCTGGGGCACGAGCTTCTCCTCTGCCTCGCAAGTGAAATAAACCTCGCAGTCCCGCACGTACTCGCTCGCTCGCCGCTTTGGGACCACCCGGCGGTTGGCGGTCTCGGAGTGAAAGTAATGATCCATCCGTTCGATTAGGTAGGGAACCCAATCGACGCCAGCTTCCAAAAAGGCGACTTTGACACGCGGGAAACGATCCAGGATGCCACCACCCACAAA
>CAMLCX010000011.1 GCA_946478635.1 uncultured Pseudomonadota bacterium | reverse complement strand
GTTTCTTTGGCTTGCGGGCTGGGAATGATGCTTGTCGTGGCCGGGTGCTCCGGTGTTGCCGTCAAGCCTGACGAAAATACGGCTGGCGAGAAGCTCCCGGCCGCCAGCGCGGTGGCTCACGAAAGCGCCAAACAAGACAATGATCTTCAGCGTCTTACGACGCTGTGGGAGGAACGGCAGAAGCAGAGCGGCAGCGGCGACTATCCGATCGGGCCCGGCGATGTGATCGAACTCAACGTTCCCGGCATGGAGGAAATCAAGAACATGTCGGAGCGGATCAACGGCGACGGCACGATATCGTTGCCGTTTGCAGGGGTCATCAAAGTCGACGGCATGACGGAAAAATCGCTGCGCGATGAGATTCGCCGGCGCCTCGAAGAGAAATACATGCGCAATCCGCAAATCAACTTGTTCGTCAAGGAGTTTCGCAGCCGGCAGGTGGCGGTCATCGGCGCCGTGCAAAAACCCGGGCTGTACAATCTCGCCAGCTACTCGGACACGCTCCTAAATATGATCTCACAAGCGGGCGGGATGAAGCCGGAAGCGTCGGAGCGCATCCTGTTCGTCCCCGCCGAGCCCGTGGATCCTGAGCAGGCGAGAAAAGTTATCCAAGCCATGCCCGCGCAAGTCGTCAGGCAACATTCTGCGCCGCTCATTTTGAAGAATGTCGATCCGATCAGCATCAGTCTCGATAGCGTTAACCGCGGCAATAACGAGCGGTTTTTGCAAATGCCGGCGCGGGCCGGAGATATCATCATGGTGCCCGGCGGCGGCGAGGTGCTGGTGCAAGGATGGGTCGAAAAACCCGGCTCGTTCAAAATCACTCCGGGACTCACTGTTCTTGGAGCCGTGGCGGCGGCGGGAGGCCCGATGTATCCGGCTGATACGGGCTCTGTAGAACTTATTCGCACGGATAAGGCGGGAAAGAAGACCTCGTTTGTCGCCGACCTTGACTCCATTAGAAAGGGCGCGCAACCGGACTTGGCGCTCCGCGAGGGCGACGTGATCGACGTCGGATCTTCGAGCCCCAAATTGGTGGCGTATGGCATCTACAAGTTCTTTACCTCGATCATGAGCGTCGGCGCGAGCATCCCCGTAAGGTAGTCGCCACCGACCAAGACCAGGAAGGATCCCTATGAACGAAGTTTCACCCTATTCGAGCCGCGGCACCATTTATATCGTTCCCGACAAGGGACAGGAAGATCCCTTCTCACGTGCTCGACTTGTTGCAGACGGCGACGCACCGAACATTCGTGACTATTGGCAGATCCTACGGAAGCATAAGTGGCGCATCCTTGGCTGCTTCTTTGTCGCGGTCGCGGCTGCCACGGTCGGCGTACTTCTAGCCACGCCGATTTACACAGCCAGATCTAAAGTCGTCATCGAGCGCAAGGGGCCACAGGTCGTCAACGTCCAGCAGGTGCTTTCCGAGTCGATCGAATCCGACGAGCACAATTACTATCAAAGCCAATATGAAATGTTGAAAAGCCGGAGCCTGGCGGCGGAAGTCATTCGCACTCTAGGTCTGGAAAAAAATCCAGTGTTTACCGGCGACAGCGGGTCAACCCTCAAACAAATCTGGTCGAGTCTCACCGGCTTGCTGGGAGGCGGATCTAGCGTCAAGGCAACCGATCCGTCAGGAGTCGATCCCCGGCTGATCAACACTTACGAAAAAATGCTCGACGTCGATCCGGTCAAACGCAGCCGGCTGGTGGATATCGCCGTGAGCACGCCGGACCCGTCGCTGTCGGCAGCGATCGCCAACGCGCACGCCAACGCATTTATCAATCAAGGGGTCAAACTGCGCTCACGCGCCAACGAGGGCGCGCGAAAATTCCTTGAGAGCAAATTGGCCGAGCTCAAACAACGCGTGCAAACCTCTCAAGAAGCACTCAATCAGTTTCGCCGGGGCAAAGGCATCATCTCGCTCGACGACAAGGAAAATATCGTCGTGGACCGCCTCGCCGATCTCAACAAGCGGCTCACCGAATCGGAAGCGGATCGAATTGGCCTGGAAGCACAGGCTCGCTTGATCAAGCAGCGCGACTACGATTCGCTCCCCGCCGTCATCAACAATCCGCTGATTCAAACCTTGAAGTCGCAAGTCGTGACGCTCGAAGGGCAACAGGCGAACCTGGCGGCGCAGTTCAAGCCGGGCTATCCGCGCCTGGCGCAGGTCCAGGCGCAGCTTGAGGATTCCAGGCAGCGGCTCGCCAATCAGATCAAGAGCGTGGTTGAAGGGATCAATTCGGCTTACTACGCGTCAGCGGCCAAGGAAAAAGATCTCCGAAGTCGAATGGATCAACAAAAATCGGCAGCCCTGGCGTTGAAAGACGCATCGGTTGAGTATGCCATTCTATCGCGCGAGGCGGACACCAATAATCAGCTTTACGACAGCGTTTTGGAGCGGATCAAGGAAGTTGGGTTGGCTGCGGAGATACCCGCTTCGAATATTTACATTCTCGACAACGCCGAAGTTCCGCTGCTGCCATCCGCGCCGCAGAAGCGGCTGACGGTGATGATCGCCGCCCTGTTCGGTTTGATGGCGGGATTGGCCTGGGCATTTCTCTCCGAGCATTTCGACAATACCCTGCGGACTCCGGAGGACGTCGAGCGCAATCTCCACCTGACGAACCTGGTGGTGGTGCCGGACTTTTTCAGTCTGCCCAAGAGCCCGGCGAAGTTGCGTTTGCCGTTTACCAAGCGCAAGCCGGTAATCGATTCGCAGCTCTGCATGCCGAACAAAAGCCCGGTGCCGGCCAATCTGCGCTTTACCGTGATCACGGAAGCGTATCGAAAATTGCGCACGTCGATTCTCTATTCACGGCCTGGCCAGCCGCCCAAGACGATTCTCTTTACCAGCAGCACGGCAGGCGAGGGTAAAACCATTTCAGCGACCAATACGGCGATTATGTTCGCTCATCTCGGTTACAACTGCTTGGTGATCGACGCCGATTTGCGCCGGCCGCAATGCCACCGCGCCTTGCGGGTGAACAACGATCGCGGTCTGACCGACTTTTTGGTGGGCCAGGAACGGCTCGAGCAGGTGATCAAGCCGACCTCGGTGGCGAATCTTTCGGTGCTCAATTGCGGCGCGCCGGCGCCCAATCCCGCCGAGCTGATCGGTTCGCAAAAAATGCAAGATGCTCTGGAGCAGCTTAAGACTCGTTTCGATTTTATTCTCATCGATTCGCCGCCGGTCATGCCGGTGAGCGATGCCGTGGTGCTTTCCAACATGGTCGATGGCGTCATTTTCGTCGTGCGCGGACAAAATACTCCGAAGAATTGGGTCAAGAGCGCGCTTTCCGAATTGCGCAACGAACGCACCAAACTGCTGGGGGTGGTGCTCAACCGAGTCGATCTGAGAAGCGCCGACTACGAGGATTATTACCAGTACTACGACGGCGAATACTATTCGTCGGTGCGGCTCGCGTGAGCGCGCGACTTCGACACGGGTGGGGCGCTCGACCCTGCTCGGACCCCATCCGACTCACACCGGATTGGAGCGACAGAAACGAATGCCGATCGTTGCAACGTTAAGTGAGTTCGCCCTTGGGACGCTGACCTTTTAGGCCACGGAGGAAACATTCACATGCGTTATTTTATCACCGGCGGAGCGGGATTTATCGGCTCTCATCTGGCCGAGCGACTGTTGAAGGACGGGCATCATGTCATGATTCTCGACGATCTGTGCACTGGCTCGATGCACAACATCGAGCATCTCAAGACCCATCGCCGTTTTGAATATGTCATCGACACCATTTTCAATCGTTCGCTGCTGGCTGAACTGATTGACGAATCCGACTCCATCGTTCACCTGGCGGCGTCGGTGGGGGTGCGTCTGATCGTCGAGAGTCCGGTGCGCACCATTGAGACCAACGTAAAGGGCACCGAAGGCGTGTTGGAATTCGCCAGCAAAAAGAAAAAGCGCGTGTTGATCGCCAGCACGTCCGAGGTTTACGGCAAGGCCAGCAAAATTCCTTTTTCCGAGGCCGATGACCTGGTGATGGGCCCGACTTCCAAGGGGCGCTGGAGTTACGCCTGTTCCAAGGCCATCGACGAGTTTCTCGCCCTGGCCTACCGCAAAGAGAGAAAGCTGCCGGTGGTGATCGTGCGCTTATTTAACACGGTGGGGCCGCGCCAAACCGGACGCTATGGCATGGTGTTGCCGACCTTTGTCCGTCAGGCACTGGCCGGTGCGCCGCTCTCGGTTTACGGCGACGGCACGCAATCACGCTGTTTCTGCCATGTCAGTGACGCCGCCCAAGCGATTGCCCGGCTGACGCTTCAACCCGCCGCGGTCGGAGAGATCTTCAACATTGGCAGCGAGCAGGAGGTCAGCATTCTCGAGCTCGCCGAACTTGTGCGAGCCATGGCTCGCAGCGCATCGCCGATTCAGTTCGTTCCCTATGATGAAGCTTACGAGGAAGGATTCGAAGACATGCCAAGGCGCGTTCCTGATATCAGCAAGATCAGGAAGCTGGTCGATTTTCGTCCGGCGCGCAGCATCGAGAAAATAGTCGAAAGCGTCATCGCCTATCATAGGGCGGAGTCCGAGGTGAAGCGAGTGGCCGGCCCGCAACTTGCGCTCGAGCACGCTTTCTAAAAATGGCTTCAGTGGCAGCAGTGAATTTATTATGATTACTCATTGGGAAGAGGCCGCCACATGGCTTACCCTGCCGGCAGGCGCGTTTGTCCTTAGCGCGTTGGGCGTGCCGATCGCCAGCCGCCTGGGCGCGCGCTGGAACTGCATGGCCGTGCCCTCGGCCGAGCGCTGGCACAACCGGGCCACACCGACTAGCGGAGGGCTGGCCTTCTTTTTCCCGATCATCTTATTGGCGCTTGCGTTTTCGTCGGATATTTGGAGCATTGCGCCGTTTCTAATTATCGCGGCGTCGGCGTTTTGCCTGGGCTTCTATGACGATATTCACGAGTTGAGCCCTGCGACCAAGCTCTTCGGTCAAATCGTTGCAGCCGCTGCGGCGCTGTTGTCCGGTTTTCATCTGCATTTTTTCTCCTGGGGGCCATTGGACGCGCTGCTCACTGCCGTCTGGATCGTCGGGCTGACCAACGCGCTCAACCTGCTCGACAACATGGACGGACTTGCCGCCGGCATCGCTCTGATCGCCGCTGCCTATCTCGCGTATTTGTTTCACCGACAGGGCGACCTGAACTATTTCGTCGTGGCGCTCGCTCTCACCGGTGGGCTGGCGGGATTTCTCCTGTTCAATTTTCACCCGGCGTCGATTTTCATGGGCGACTCGGGCAGCCTGTTTTTGGGAATGTCGTTGAGCCTGCTCACGATCCACGCCAACGGGCAAGCCTCCAACATTTTGTCCTTGATCGCCGTGCCCGCGTGCATTTTGCTGGTGCCGATCCTCGATACGACGCTGGTCACGGTGACGCGGTTGCTGCGCGGTCAACCCATTTCCCAGGGCGGCAAAGATCATGCGTCGCACCGTCTTGTCGTCCTTGGCTTGAGCGAATCCCAAGCGGTGTTATTGCTTTATTTCATGGCCGCGGTGTCCGGAGCCACGGCGGTAGGCATCAAGCAGCTTTCCTACACGTTGAGTTTGACGGTTCTTCCCCTGGTGATTCTTTCGTTCGCGCTCTTTACGGCGTACCTCGCGCAGGTCGAGATCCGTTCCGATAACAGCGCGCCTGGGCGCGCCGCCGGTAAGAAACTGACGCGGTGGCTATCGGCGCTCGCTTACAAGCGTCGTCTCCTGGAGGCGGGGCTCGATTTGTTTCTGATCTCCTTTGCTTATTATCTGGCGTTCGCGTTGCGCTTTGAGTTCCGTCTGAACGATTTCTTGATGTCGCTCTATCTCACATCGTTTCCAGTGGTGGCGGCCGCCGGCTATGCGGGCTTTCTGATCACGGGCGTTTACCGCGGGCTGTGGCGCTACACCGGCCTCGATGACCTTGTGCGCATCGCCGCAGCCGCGTTCTGCGCCACCGGATTGGCAGCCGGTGCGCTGGTGATTTTGTCCGGATTCGCCGGTTACTCGAAAGTCGTGTTTATTCTCTACGGCTTATTGCTCTTTGTCGGCATGGCCGCCAGCCGTCTTTCATTTCGTCTGTTCAGTCTTTTCGTCGATCGGCCGCGACCGGATCGGATTCCCGTTCTGGTCTACGGCGCCGGCGATCGCGGCGAAGCAGTGGTGCGCGAGTGCCGCCACAACCCGAGGATAGGCTATCGTCCGATCGGTTTTCTCGACGACGATCCGACCAAGGAAGGGCGCAGCGTCCTTGGTCTGCGGATCTTCGGCGGGGCGGATAAGCTGCCGCAAATTCTCGAGCATAACCAAGTGCGCGGCTGCATCATCGCATCGCCGCATGTTCTCGGCGGTGCTCAGGCGACGCAGTTCCGCGCCAAATGCGAGCCGCTCGGGCTCTGGGTCAAGAGGCTGCAATTCGAATTCATCGAGGAGGGAGTAAGAAAATCATGAAAACAAATGTGCCCCAATGCATCGCCGTAGTCGGCCTGGGTTATGTCGGACTGCCGCTCGCGGCAGCCTTCGGCAAAGTGGTCCCGACCGTCGGCTTCGACGTTAGCGAGCCACGGGTCCGGGAATTGCGCAAAGGCGTGGATCGTAACGGCGAAATGACCAAGGCAGATCTGCGCGAGCCGCTCTTGGAGTTCACCATCGATCCGTCTCTGCTGCAGCGGGCCACTGTCATGATTATTGCCGTGCCGACACCGGTGGATAAAGGCAAACGGCCGGACCTATCGCATCTGGTCGACGCCAGTAAACTGGTGGCGCAGAATCTCAGCCGCGGCGTCACGGTGGTCTATGAGTCCACGGTCTATCCCGGCTGCACCGAAGAGGTCTGTATCCCCGTGCTCGAAGCCGAGTCCGGTCTGAAAGCCGGACGGGATTTCAAAGTGGGTTATTCCCCGGAACGGATCAATCCGGGTGATCACGAGCATTCCCTCAATAAAGTCATGAAGATCGTTGCCGGACCGGACGATGAGACCACGGATAAGCTCGCTGCGGTATACGAGCTTGTCGTCGAAGCCGGGGTGTACCGGGCTCCGACGATCCGCACCGCGGAAGCGGCCAAGGTGATCGAAAACGTGCAGCGGGATTTGAACATCGCGCTGATGAACGAGTTGGCGGTGCTGTTTCACCGCATGGGGCTCGACACTGCGGAAGTGCTCAAGGCGGCGCGCAGCAAATGGAATTTTTTGCGTTACGACCCGGGCTTGGTCGGCGGCCACTGCATTTCAGTGGATCCCTACTATCTCACGTTCAAGGCGCAGGAGATCGATTATCATCCGGACGTGATTCTTGCCGGCCGCAGAATCAACGACTCCATGGGGCACTACGTCGCTCAGGAGACCGTCAAGCTCTTGATTCACGCCGGCCGCGTTGTGCGCGGCGCATCGGCATTGATCCTCGGCGCGACCTTCAAGGAAAACGTCAACGATCTGCGCAATACGCGAGTGGCCGAGGTGGTCCAGGAGCTCGAGAGTCACGGTGTCGAGGTGGCGGTTTACGATCCCCTGGTGGCCCCAGGCGAAATCCAGAAACTGCACATGCGGCCACTCAACAATCCCTTCGAAGCGAAGGAGAAATTCGACGCCGTGGTGCTTGCGGTGCCGCATCGCATGTTTCTCGACTTGCCGCCGCGGGCTTATACCGGACTGCTGCGCAACGGAGGCAAGCCGGCTGTTTTCGTCGACATCAAGGGGGCCTATCGTGATGCCGGCAATCAGAGCGGGGTCATGTACTGGAGCCTGTAATGACGACGCACCCAACTGCTCCGGCCAAGCTTAAGATCCAATTCGTCACGGGCATCTTTCCACCGGATATCGGCGGGCCTGCGACTTATGTGCCGCAGATGGCGACCGCGTTGACGCACCAAGGCCATCAAGTCGCGGTTCTCACATTGAGTGAAGCGGCCGGCCAAGCTGAGCGCTATCCGTTCACGGTAACCCGCATCCGCCGTGGTCTGCCCAAACCGTGGCGTGTTGTTCGCACCGTCGCGGCGCTTGTGCGCGCGGGGCGGAGCGCCGATTTATTTTTCGTCCACGGGCTCTATTTTGAAGCGGCGATTGCGAATCTCATCCTGCGCAAACCGCTGGTGCAGAAATGGGTCGGCGATTGGGCCTGGGAGCATGCGCTGGAGCGAAGACGGGTGAGGTCGAGCTTCGCGGAATTTCAAGAGGGTTGGTCCGGCTGGAGAGCGCAGTGCTTCAAGGCCCTTAGGAACTTGTGCGCGCGCCGCGCCGCCGCGCTGATCGCGCCAAGCCGCTATCTCGCGCGCACCCTGGAGGCCTGGGGCGTCGCGCCGGAAAAGATCGCGACGATTTACAACGCCGTCGATTGCCAGAGCGTGGCGCCGGGAAAAATCCCGCTGGCCGCCAAGTTCAAAATCGTCACCGTCGGTCGTCTGATCGCGATCAAGCAAATCGACCGAATCATCCAAGCCATCACGGCGATTGAAGACGCCGGGTTGGCGATCGTCGGCGACGGCTCGGAGCGGTGTCGACTGGAGGCGTTGGCGCGAGACCTGGGGTTGTCGGAGCGGATTTATTTTGCCGGACAACGAAGCAGACAAGAGACTCTGGCGCTGATGGCCGCCGGCGATCTCTTGGTGCTCAATTCGACGCACGAAGGTCTGCCCCACGTCGTGCTCGAAGCGATGGGCCTCGGTCTGCCGGTGGTAGCGACCGCCGTGGGCGGCACGCCGGAAGTGATCCGCGATGGCGAGAACGGCTTGCTCATCGCGCCGCACGTCGACGGGGAACTTCGCGAAGTCTTGTCTCGGTTGCTGTCTTCACCTGGGGAGAGAACGCGATTGGCCCGCGAAGGCAAACGCACCGCGGCGAGTTTCAGTCATTTACGCATGATCGAGCAGACGACAGCTCTGCTTGAGACAACTGCGCGAGGGGACAACAGAGATAAGGCGCAAAGCCTCGGCGCCGTCGCCACGCACAACGGTTAGGCCGCGGTCGGCAAAGTTACAAGACGGAAATTTAAAAAGATGGATCAAATCACTCTCCTGGAAAAACTGGAACGATTTGCCGGTGTTTGCCGGCGTCTCGGCCTGTCGGGTTTGCCGCCGGCGGGAAAAAGTTTATTGAAGCCCCTGATTGGCAACCGCCTCTCGGTGCGCGTCGAAGGTTTCGATATCACCGCCTCATTGGAACACCGCCATTATCTCCAGGCGCTACGCCGTGGGGAAATCGAGTCTCTCATGGCGCGCCTGTTCACCAAAGTGATTCGCCCCGGCATGGTCGTTCTCGATATCGGCGCCTTCGTCGGCTGGTACACGCTGCTCGCGGCGCGTCAGGTGGGCAAGGTCGGCAAGGTTTATGCGTTCGAACCCGATCCGCGCAATTACGAGCTGCTGGCCGAGAATCTGCGCTTGAACCGGATCGATGCACGGGTGATTTGCCTGCCCAAGGCGGTCTCGGACGAGCCTGGCATGCAGCCATTTTTTCTCCACGGCGGCGATCAAAGCCGGAGCAGCTTGATTCCCTCCCGCGGCAGCCGCCAATCCACCGTGGTGACCAGCGTTGTCCTTGACGATTTCCTCGATCGAGGGGTGAAAATAGACGTTATTAAAATGGATATCGAGGGCGGCGAAGTCAATGCTTTGCGGGGTATGCGCGAAACCCTCGCCCGCGCCGGCCGCGCCGTGAAATTATTTGTCGAGTGCAATCCGGCCTCGCTTGGATTCGCGGGCGAGTCGGCGCAGTCACTGCTTGCAGAACTACGCCAGCTCGATTTTGCGATTTTCATGATCGACGAAGTTCATCGCGGCCTCAAGCCGGTGGATTCGAGAATCGAAACCGCCAAGTACGTCAATCTTTACTGCATCCGAGAGTGATCGCGATAGAGAAGCACAGATCATGCAGTTGCTCCAACAACTCTGGAATTCGCTTGCGGGTAAAGCCACCGTGCCAGTGCTGGGCGGTGCCGCGACCAACGTCACACTTGCCGACGGCGTGATCGCGGTTGTCCGGCGCACGGCGCGTCATCCGTTGACTGAGGGCGCAGTGCTGTTGGCGGGCTCACAGTACGTCGCAGCAGCGGTGGGCTTGGTCACGAGCGTCGCCAGCGCCCGCTTGCTCGGGCCGAAGGACTTCGGTCTCGTCTCGGTGGTGATGGCTTATCCGCTGTTGCTGGGTTCCTTGGTCGCAGTGAAATCGGGTTCGGTGACGACCCGCTATATCGCGCGCTTTCGCACCGATGGGCAGGCGGAGCTGCTCGGGGGTATTTGTAAATTGGGCTACGTGCTGGACTTCGTGGTTTCGCTCTGCGCCGCGCTCTTGGTTGCGGTTACCGCGCGGTGGGTCGCGGCGGAATTTTTTCATACCCCGGAGATTACCGGGTTGATGATTTTCTTTGCCGCATCTTTTCCGATCTGGTCGCTTTCCGGAACCAGCCACGCAATCCTCACGTCCCTCGAGCGGTTCCGCTGGGTTGCGTTGCTTCAAGTGCTTGATCAAGTCATCGGCTCGGTATTGGTGATCAGCTTGTTGCTGGGTGGTTTCGGGGTGGCCGGCGCGGTGCTGGGCGCGGCGCTCGGCAATGTTTTGATCGCTTTAATTGCCGTAGGTCTGGCGAGTTTCGTGCTGCGCCGTGAGCATCAGCCAGCCTGGTGGCGCGGTTCAATCGAGTGCGTCCGACCGCTGCGCAAAGAGATCACCGGTTTGTTCGGCTGGAATTATCTGATTGTCACCGGCAGCGGTCTGATGGGCCAGTTGCCATTGATATTCTTGGCTCATTTCCGCGGGCCGGAGGCCGCCGGCTTTTTCCGGTTGGCCTTGAGTATCGTGACAGTCGGCTCCTATCTCGAAACTTCCATGGGCCGGGTTGTTTATCCGGCGCTCTCGGCGCGCTGGAGCACTGAGAGCCGCGCGCGTCTGTGCGCTGCACTGAAGAGTTGGACTTCCAAAGCCGGCCTGCCGGTTTGCGCGTTGGTATTGTTGTCGGTGCCGCTCTTTCCATTTCTAATTCCGTTCATTTTCGGCGCGCGCTTCGCACCGATGGTACGCGGCGCGCAGATCATGATGGCGGGCGCGGCGCTGAGCGCGCTGTTTTTCTGGTTGAATTCCGTTTATTACGCGTCGGCGAGCTTGGATATCTGGACGTTCGGATATGCTTTTCAGACCGTCATCGTGATCGGCCTGGCGTGGTTTGTCGCCAACTATTGGGGTTTTGCCGGAATGGCGCTGCTCACCACGCTCGCCAAGGCGGGGTTTACTCTCGCCATGCTGTTTGTTTTCAACAGGCTCATTGTTGAACGGAAGGAGTCGGTCTCGTGAGCGTACGCAAAGCGGTCTGTCTCACCATGTGGTTTCCGCAGCATAACAATCCACGCTATGCCGCACTGTTTCCAAGGTTGTCACCCGTGGTGCGCTTTCGAAAATTTCACCTGAGTGAGCGCCGCCTGATTCGCGCCGTGCAGTATCGTCTCTGGAATGGGTTGAGCCGGGTGCTGATCTATCCTGCGTTGAGTCAATACTTAGCGCGCAAGTATGAAACGCTCTATACGATCACCACCGAGCAGATCCGCACGTGGCCGAGACAGCGCAGTGTGGTCGTCGATCTCGACGATCCGATGTTTACCAAGGCGGAGGTCAGGGCGTTGAACCTACCGCAGGTCAAAGCGCTGATCGTGACGACCAACAAAGCGAAAAAGCTTTTCCAAGAGAAGGGGGTAACCGCGCCGATCCATGTCATTCCGCAGGGCGTCGCAGTGGGACAAATCGATCCCCGGAAGCGGCGCGAGATCCGCGCCCGCTTCAAAAGCGCGGATGACGTTGTGGTCGGCTTTCATGCGCCGTCGCTCACGCTTGCGGCCGACGGCGCGCAACGTGCCCGGGGTAACCAGGACGATCTCGATTTTCTTTTTCAGGCGCTCGAGCGGGCGCGCCAGGTCGAGCCGCGGCTCAAGCTCTGGCTGTTCGGCAATCCAAGCGAATCCGTCAAGGCGCATGTGCAGAAGGGGCGAAGTCATTGGGTGAAGTTGTTCGGCTACGTCGAGCTATCCGAGATGCTCACCTATTTGGCGGATTTGGATATCGGCGTTTATCCGCGAACATGGTCGCCGCCGCCGGGCCGCTTCAGCGTCAAAATTGCCCAGTTCATGGCTTGCGGCGTGCCGGTGGTTTCGACCCAGCTCGATGAGGGATTGATTTTACAGGAGGCCCGATCCGGCGTTTTGTGCCGGAGTCTGGAAGAGTTCGCGGACACGTTGGTGGAACTGGCGCGAGCGCCGGAAAAGCGCTCGGCGCTGGGATTATCGGGAAAGCGCTACGCCGAGCAAAAACTCGAATGGTCGGTATTGATGCCGGCTTATTTAGAGCTTTTACGGGAGTGATGCGTGAGCGAACGAATATGCTTTTTGGGTGGCGCCCGGTATCGCGACCCCCTGGATGTTACCGACCGGAAGAAATTCGCCGCGCTGAGTACCATCGGTGAAATCTTCGTCATCGGTTTTGCCCATGGGATGCAGCCGCGGGTCTTTACCGAGCATGGTCATTTCATTCTGCTGCCTGAAGTGCCGCTGCGGATTTTTCGCTATCTGGAAATTTGGCTCGGCGGCGGGTTGATTATGGCATGGCTTGTCTTGCGTCACGGTGTTCGTCTGATTGTTGCCCAAGGTCCATATGAGGGCGTTGCCGCCGCCGCAGTCAAAAAAATCGCCGGCTGGCTCGGTTGCCAGGTTTTCTTGGTTGTAGAAGCACACGGCGATTTTGCCGCGAGCGTGTTTCTCGAGCGGCGCATCCGTTTCGTCGGTCTTTATCGCTTTATCATGGCCCGCGCCGCGCAACTTTCATTTCAACAGGCCGACGTGCTGCGCGCGATTTCGAGTTCGACGCGCGCCCAGCTAAGGCGCCGGGTACCGGCAAAGACGATTGTGCAGTTTCCCGCCTGGACCGACATCGAAGTCTTTCGCCTGGCCGCAAACCTGACCGGTGGAAGGTCCAGCGAGCGCATTCTATACGCCGGGGTTTTGACACCGCTCAAGGGTGTCCATCGCTTGATTGACGCGTTTGCGCTGATCGCCGACGAGTTTCCGCGCAGCCGTTTGCTGATTGTCGGGCGCCGGCAGAACCAATCTTACGCCGAAGAGTTGGACCGGCAAGTTGCCCGGCTCAGTCTCGCGGACCGGATCGAGTTCATGCCGGCGGTAGCACAGGCGGAAATGGCTGTGCTGATGGCCAGTGCCGCTGTGGTGGTTTTACCTTCACTCTCGGAGGGGTTGGGACGCGTGCTGATCGAGGCGATGGCTACTGCAACGCCGGTGATCGGTACGGCGGTTGGCGGTATTCCCGATCTTGTCGAGCACGGTATCTGCGGGTTTTTGGTGCCGCCCGACGACGCGAACACACTGGCGCAGCGGCTCCGTTGGATCCTCGCCAATCCACGTCAGTCTCGCGCCATGGGAAAGGCGGGGCAAACTTTCGCGGGTCAGTTTTTTTCCACCGAAGTTTACTTGAGCGGCTATCGGAAAATTATTCAGCAAGTGCGAAGTAACCGCGCATCGAGGCACCATGCGATTGCTGATTTTTAATCTTGCCACCGACATCGACGATCCGATTCTCGGTTTTACGTCGCATTGGATCGGTGCACTGGCCCAGCGTGTCGAATTTATCCATGTCATCACCATGCGCGCGGGTCGCCTCGACCTGGCTGACAACGTACGCGTGCACTCGGTGGGCAAAGAGAAGGGCTACAGCCGGGCGCGCCGCGTCGCCGAGTTTTACCGGATTCTCTGGCGCGTCTTGCGCGAGGAGCGGATCGACGCCTGCTTCTCGCACATGATACCGCTGTTTACCATGATGGGCGCACCGTTGCTCAAGGCGCGGCGCATTCCGCTGGTCACCTGGTATGCCCACCCGACCGTGACTTGGATTCTAAAGACGGCTCACAAGCTCTCCGACCAAGTCGTTGCCAGTATCGCGAGCGCCTATCCGTACAAGCACGATAAGCTAACACCCATCGGTCACGGCATTGCGGTTGACATATTTTCGCCTGGCGGCGCCACGGCGCAAGCCGAGCCACCTCTCATCCTATGCGTCGGCAGGCTCTCGCCGGTCAAAGATCATCCGACGCTAGTAAATGCCGTCAACCTGCTCAGGCAAACCTGGTCGGCGCCGTTTCGAGTCGCGATCGTCGGCTGTCCGGCAACGGCAAGCGACGAGATCTACTTTGAGTCATTGCGCCGGCAAGTCAAAGAGTTGTCCCTCGACGATATCGTGTCCTTCGAATCGGCGGTGCCGATGCGGACATTGCCCTTCTGGTACCGGCGCTGCACCGCGCACGTCAATATGTCGCCCCTCGGCTTTGGCGATAAAGTGGCCTGGGAGGCCATGGCTTGCGCCAAACCCTGTGTGGTCGCCAACGAAGGCTTTCGAGAAACTTTGGGACGCTATCAATCGCGCCTGCTCTATCGTCATGGCGACGCAAAGTGTTTGGCCGAGCGGTTGCGTTGGGTGCTTGGACTTTCCCAACAGGAGCGTGATGAAATCGGCGCCTATTTGCGAGAGCAGGTCGTCCACTTGCATTGCATCGATAGCCTTGCCCGGCGGCTCGTCAACATCCTGGAATTACTGAATCGTCCGCGGATTGGCTCTGCTCCGCCGCATGAAATCACCGAAAGCCGTTGAAGGACTAAGCATGCAGAGCGCCAGCCGCGTAGACGCGTTCAATCGCTGGAATTACGATTCCGCCGCCGCCAACGGCACCGGATACTTTTCAGTCTGGCTCGCAGTGCTGGCGTTTGCTTTCGGACTGATCGCCATGGTGTCGCGCCAGACCTGGCTCTTGGCATGCTTTACTGCGCTGGCCTATACGGCGATCCTGTTCGCCTTGATCAGGTCGATCCAAGTCTGGCGCGATTCGTTCAATCCGCTTTGCTTGATCTGCGCGATCGCCGTCGTGCGTCATTTTTTGCCCGCCCTGTTTTTGCTCAACGGGGTGGAACCACCGGAAGAAGTCAGGTTGTTTTTTACCGCGATGAAGTTGTCCGGTGACGATTGGCGCTGGGGCCACGCGCTAGCGCTCTTTGGCGTGCTCGCGGCGGTTCTTGGCTGGTTGCTCGTTCAAAGGTCGAGCTCGACGGAAGGTTGGTCGGATTTGAGCTTCGGCTTGACGCCGGGAGTCCGTTCCGCCGCTTTACTTGGCATGGTCGCGGGCTTTGGCGCACTGGCGGTGTTTCTCGTCAGCAACGCTTCTCTCGATGTGGTTAGCAGCGGCGAGTTTCGCGAAACGACAATTCAGCAGGGCACCGGGAAGTTTTTTTTCATGGCCTATTTGCTGATTTCCGGCAGCGTGCTGCTCACTTGCTATTATCTGGCGAGAGCCGGTACCTGGCCGGCGCTTCTGCCGGTCGCGTCGGCGACGCTATTCTACTGGGTGCTCGGCGGCCGAAGTCGGGCCATGATCTCAATGGCCGCCGGGTTGCTGTTGTTTTGGTATCTCCATCGTCAACGACAGCGCTGGCCAAAAATTACCCTTAACTATCCCTACATCGTGATCGTGCCGGTGATGGTATTGGCGGTGCTGTGGGTTTCCTATATCGGCGCGATGTATCGCGGCGAGCTCGGCGCGCGGGCGTTTTCCGAGGGCCTGACGCTGCGCGGATGGTGGGAATACATGCAGGTCAGTATTTTTACCGACTTGGGACAACTGCATGCCTTGGCCGGCGCGATCGCCATCGGTCCCGGAGTTCTCGGAGGTCAGACGTTTTTCGGCGCGCTGTCCTGGCCGCTCAACAAATTCATATTCATTCCCGGCCGCAGCGCCGGCATTTATATCGTCGAAACGCTCGTCGGCTTTGCCAGCGAAGGCGACAAATGGGCGGTGAACGCGTCTTTGATCGGCGATGCCTATCTCAACTTCGGTTTATGGGGAGTGGCCGTGGTGATGACGCTTTACGGCGCCGTGGCGAAGGCACTCTATTTGCGATTTCGCCAGGGGCGCTTGCACGCGGGTATCTACGTGCTCGCGCTCATCTATACGCTCCTGATGATGTGGGCATCCTTCGAAGTTTGGCCCCAGGCTCTGACCGTATGTCTCTTTGCCGTCGGCCTAATTTTTCTCGGCGAGACGGTCCTGCGGGTTAGACACCGGGGTGTTTCGGCGTGAATCGCCACGGAGACCGATAAATGGGTCACGCCTTGAGAGATTCATGAAAGTACTTCACCTGATCAACACACTTTCCGCCGGCGGCGCCGAGCTGCACTTGCTCACCCTGTGCCGACGGCTGCGCGGCCGCGGCGTTGAGCCGGTGGTGGCGTGTTTGCGCGAGCGTGTCGAAGGCAGCCGGTCGTTGCGGCAGGATTTTGAACGGGCCGGCGTTCGCGTCATCGACCTTGGCGCGGCCAGCCGCTACGACTCACGTTTTTTCGCCAGTGTCGGACGCCTCGTCGCTGCTGAGCGCCCCGATATCCTGCACACCCATCTGCCGCGTGCCGATTTGGCCGGCGCGTTCGTCAAGCTCACGCAGCCCGCCGTCGTCTGGGTTTGCTCCGTGCACGCGATCTACGGCGTCGACTGGTCGGCGCGCTGGAGTTTGCCGTTGGTGAGGATGCTCTGGCGGCGCGCGAATCGGGTTCTCTGCATCTCCCATGCAGTGCGCGACTGGTTGATTCGCCACGGCCTGCCGCCCGACCAGGCCGAGGTCATTTATTACGGTATCGAGACGGATCAATTGTCCAGCGCGCAAAATCATCTGCGCGAGAGTTGGGCGCTCGAGGGAAAATTCGTCATCGGTTCGATTGGACGGCTCGAGCCGCGCAAGGGGCATCAAGTTCTGATTCAAGCGATGCCAGCGATCCTGCGCCAAATTCCCAATGCGCAGTTGTTGATTGCCGGCCATGATCCCTGGGGCTACGGCGCCGAACTGCACCGTCTCATCGAGGCTTCTAACCTTGGCGATGGCGTGCGCCTAGTGGGTTTTCAAAGTGACGTTGTTGCTTTTCTCAACGCGCTCGATGTTTTCGCCTTTGCGACTCATTCCGAAGGATTCGGCCAAGTCATGGTCGAAGCCATGGCAGCCGGCAGGCCGGCGGTGGCGAGCCGAGTCGCGCCATTGACCGAGATTGCCGTGCACGGTGAGTCTGCGCTGCTGGTCGAGCCGGGCCAGCCTGCGGCATTCGCCGCTGCCCTGGTTCGACTCGCGCGTGAACCGTCGGAGCGCGAGCGCATGGGGCGGCGGGGGCGCGAGCGAGTGAGGGGTTACTTTAGCGCCGAGAGAATGGCTGCGGAGACCTTTGCGCTCTATCAGGACCTCCGTTGGCGGACGGCAAAGGTTCCGGCGTCCGCATAGGCTACTTTTCACCCGAGGGAGTATCGAGCCATGTGTGGAATTTGCGGATGGATACAGCTTCAAGGCAAAACCGACATCCAGGCTTCGACCGCTTTGTTCGAGCCGATGAACAACGCGCTGACCCACCGCGGGCCGGACGATCACGGCGCAGTGGTGTTCGACAATGCGGTGCTCAGTATGACCCGGCTGAGCATCATCGACCTCGAAGGCGGCCACCAGCCCATCGCCAACGACGCGGAAAGCTGCTGGATCGTCTTTAACGGTGAAATCTATAACTTCAGTGAATTGCGCGCCGAGCTTGAACGGCGCGGCCATCGTTTTCGCACTCGTTGCGACACCGAAGTGATTTTGCGCAGCTATGAGGCGTGGGGCGTCGAATGCGTGCAGCGCTTGCGCGGCATGTTCGCGTTCGCGATCTACGATTGCCGCGAAAATTCCCCGTTCCGACCGCGACTGTTGCTCGCACGCGACCGACTTGGCAAAAAGCCGCTCTACTATTATCAAGACGACGAGCGGCTGATCTTCGGCTCGGAGATCAAGGCGATCCTCGCCCACGCGGACGTTCGTCGGCAGGTCAATCGGAGCGTGATTCCGCTCTACCTGACCTACGGCTACGCGCCGAGTCCGTTGACCTTTTTCGAAAATATTCACGAGCTGCCGGCCGGTCACACACTGCACGTCGAAGACGGAGATGTGGTCGTTCGCCGTTACTGGAGCGTGCCGCGCGAGCCGTGCCCAGAACCGGAGTTCGCCGAATCAGAGTACTTTCAGCGGCTGCGCGAGGGTTTCGAGGAAGCGGTGCGTTCGCGCTTAGTCAGCGATGTCCCGGTCGGCGCGTTCTTGAGCGGCGGCGTCGATTCTGCGGCGGTGGTCGCGGTGATGACCAAGCTGCTCGGCGGGCCGGTGCGCACGTTCTCCATCGGCTTCGCCGACGAGCCCTCGTTCAACGAACTGCCGTACGCGCGCATGGTCGCGCGGCGGTTCAACAGTGACCACCACGAATTTGTCGTCCAACCCGATGCCGTCGAGCTGCTGCCCAAGCTGGTTTGGCACTACGATCAACCGTTCGCCGATTCTTCGGCGATACCCGCTTACCTGGTCGCGCAGATGACGCGCGAACACGTCAAGGTGGCGCTCACTGGCGACGGTGGCGATGAGCTGTTCGCGGGTTATGAGCGCTTTGCCGCGGCGCGTCTGGCCGAATACTACCGGCGCGCGCCGCGGTTTTTGCAAAATTCTCTGAGTCGACTGGCGCGCGCCTGGCCCGAGTCGACTGCCTACGATGATCTGGCGCGGCGGGTAAGGCGCTTCGTTGACGGCGCGGCCTTGCCTCTGCCTGAACGCTACCTGCAATGGGTCGGCGTTTTTCAGCCGGATGACCTGCGCCAACTGCTCGATGATTCCAGCGCCGTTGATCCTGTCGAGCATTTTTACGGTTATTTCAGCGGACGAGAGCGAGACGATCCGCTCGCGGAATTGCTTGCCGTCAATCTGTCGACGTACCTGCCCGGAGACCTGCTAGTGAAGACCGATCGCATGACGATGGCCAATTCTTTAGAGGCGCGCTGCCCGTTTCTCGATCATGCGCTATTGGAATACGCCAGCCGCATCCCATCTTCGCTCAAGCTCAAAGGCATGACCACGAAGTATGTCTTGAAGCGCGCTTTCGAAAATATCTTGCCGCGGGAAATCATCTGGCGAAAAAAGCATGGATTCGGTGTGCCCATCGGGCGCTGGTTTCGCACCGGTCTGAAGGATTTTCTCTGCGACCACCTGTTGTCCCCGACGGCGCTCCAGCGCGGCTATTTCGACGATCGAGCCGTGCGCCGCTTGGTCGGCGAGCATGTCAGCGGCAAGCGCGATCACGCCCAGCGCCTGTGGGCGTTGCTGACGCTGGAAATCTGGCATCGGGTCTTTGTCGATGGCGAGGTGAGTTCATGGCTTCCAATCAATGTGAAAACAAAATCAGAGTTTTGCGCGTCATCGGCCGCTTGAACGTCGGCGGGCCGAGCATTCACGTCGTCAATCTGGCGGCGGGACTGGACCCCAACCGCTTTGAGCAACTGTTGGTGATCGGTCGTGAAAGCCGGGCGGAAGGATCGATGTTGGACTATGCGCTCTCGCGCGGCGTGTGGCCGCATCGAATCAGCGAGATCGTGACCTCATTCAATCTGGCGCCGCGCGATGCCAAAGCGATGGCGCGTCTGTGGTCGCTGATGCGCCGGTACCGGCCCCATATCGTCCATACGCATACTGCCAAGGCGGGTTTGCTGGGGCGCCTGGCGGCACGTTTGGCGGGCGTGCCCATCGTCGTCCACACCTTTCACGGCCACGTGCTGCATGGATATTACGGCCCGGTGCGAAACTGGGCGCTGCGGCGCATGGAGCGGTCGCTGGCCTGGCTCAGCGATCGCTTGGTGACTGTGAGCGAGCAGGTGAAACAGGATTTGATCCGTTACAGGGTTGCCGGCGCGGAGAAAATCATCGTCATTCCGCTCGGGCTCGACCTCGAGCCGTTTCTTGACGCGCGCAGTCGGCGCGGCGAATTTCGCCGCGAGTTGGGTTTTCCGCCCGACGCCAGATTGATCGGCATCGTCGGCCGCCTCTTTCCGATCAAGAACCACGCCCTTTTTATCGAGGCCGCCGCGCGCATCGCCGCGGTGGAGCCGGCGGCCCGCTTTGTCGTTGTTGGCGACGGCACGCTGCAGCCGGCGCTTGCGGAGCAGGCGCGCCGGCTCGGCATCGGAGAGCGAGTTCTTTTTACCGGTTGGCGCACCGATCTGCCGCGCATCTACGCGGATTTGGATGTGCTGGTGGTCTCTTCCAATAACGAAGGTACGCCGCTCTCGGCCATCGAGGCCATGGCGGCGCGCTGTCCGGTGGTTGCGACGCGAGTGGGCGGGATTCCAGACATCATCACAGACGAACTCACCGGCCGTTTGGTTCTGCCGGGCGAGGTTGAGGGAATTGCCGGAGCAGTCCTCGACCTGCTCGCCGATCCGGAGAACGCTTTGCGCATCGGCGGAAACGCGATGACCGCGGCGCGCCAGCGCTTCGACGTCAAACGGCTTATTCAAGACATGGATGGCCTTTACCGCGAGCTGCTCGACGAGAAAGCGATTCGCAGCGGCGCGGTCGCGCACACGGAAAGGATGGTGAACAATGAGACAGTCAATATTTAGGTACGCGCTCGTTTTATTTCTGGCGCTGTCAATGGTCGCAACGCCGACAACGCTGGCGCGAATGGTGGACAGTTTTCGGGGGCAGGGCAATCGACTTCATCTCGTTGCCGCGGAACAGCAGGGCCGGGTAATCAACGTGCGCGAATCGGGTGCGCGCGGCGACGGTGTAACGGACGATACCAAAGCGATCCAAACGGCGATCCAGGCGGCCGAAAAAAACACCACGATAAGATTCCCCGCGGGAGTCTATCTAGTGTCGAATCTGCAGATAAAAAACCGTTCCGGTCTGGTGTTTGCCGGCGAAGGCCGGGGCAGCGTGATCAAACAGAAGGCGGGCGCGGAACGCATGGCAACGTTCGACGGCTCGTCCGATATCATGATCACGCAGTTAGGTTTCGATGCCAACGGCATCAAGTCCTACGGCGGCGTGTTATTTTACGCCGCCAAACGGGTGCGCATCGAAAACAACTGGTTCTGGGACAGCGCACCCAAACCGGTTGAGGCGACCGATCGATACTCCATCGTTTTCGGCAAGGGAACATCGCCCAGCGAAGACGTCCAAATCGTCAACAACGTGATCGACGACCTGCAGCTCGAAGTTAACCACGCGCGCCGGGTGGTCATCGATGGCAATAGCGTGAATCGCGCGGTAAAGACCGCCGGCATCGGCATCTTCACAGTCGGTGACAACGCCATCGCCGAGGATTATCAAATCGTCAACAACAAAATTGTCGACCCGATCGGGGCCGGCATCAGTGTCGGCATCGACCCGCCCACGGATCGTCGCTGCCGATTCACGCGGATTGCGATTGCCAACAATCAAGTGATTCGGACCAATACCGCGGGTTATGGGGTCCGGATCGGCACGCCTGATAATTCCAAGCCGACCGACGGCAATGTCTTCGAAAACCTGGAAATCAAAAACAACCGCTTTCGCATCGAAGCGACGGCCCCCGCGCCGGCGCAAACAATTTTTGCCAACACCTCGGCCACCGCTGCAATCGTTTTTAGCAAAATATCGATTACCGGCAATAACCTTGAGAATGACGGCCGGAGCAGCAGCGAATTTGCCATCGATCTGCGGCGATTACAAAACTCCGTGGTCGCTGACAACAGGGTTAAGGGATTTACCAACGGTGTGGCTCTGGGCGGCGCCCTGCTGGCGAATGAGCTGCGCAATAACGAGGTTCAAGCGTCGGGCATCGCTTTCGCCGTCGCGGATTCCCTCGGCAACAATCGCGCCCTGAACAACCGCATCGTCGGCCAGCCGCGGCAAAGTTGGAAAATATCGGCATTGCAGCCGAGCGATGCGATGGAACGATAACGGCGGCGCGACGAGCGCGTTGTAGCGCGTTTCAGATCAGCCGAAGTTGATGCCGATCCGATTGCGCACGCGTTCCACTCCGGGGACGCTGCGCGCGGCCCGGTCGGCGGCTCTTCGTTGGCGTTCCGTGGCGACTTGACCGTCAAGGAATGCCGTGCCCTGGACGACCGACACCGTGATGCCGGTAATCGCGCGATTCTCAATTGCCTCGATGACCCGGGCTTCCAACTCTGCACGGTCTTGAAACGAATTGTGCCGGGTCGCCGAGCGGCGAGCTTGCGCTGGTTTGGCGCCGGCGGACTTGAGTGTTGATGGGGCTTCGCTCGGCGGAAGCGCTTCAGCATCTGGCGATCGCGGCGCCTCGACGACGGTCCCGAATTGCGCAGCAACCGAGGCGTCGTTTGCTTGTGCTCGTGGTAGTGGGGAAGCGCCGCCTGGGTTTGGTTCGGCAAATGCGGCGCCAGGTTTGGGTGTGAACTGCGCTGGCGCCGCCGCGGTAATTTCGCCGCCGTTCTGTTTGGGCGCTTGCGTGCTGCCCAAAAGCTTTTCGCGCCAGTCTGCCAGTTGTTTCGCGGGCTCGGTCTGTATCCATGCAGCGGCGCCGAGCACAACGGTTAGAATCACCAGGGCTCGAGCCCAGGCGCTGCGGCGTTGGCTCGGGTTGGGGTCATAGGCGCGGTTATATTCTAAAAACGTTTCTCCAACGATTTCCGAGGTATCTTTTTCGCCGAGTTGAAACTGGGTCGGATCGAGTGTTTTTGCCGGATCGGCAAAGTTTGCGCTTGTCGACCTGTTGTCGGCAAGCTTGGCAACCTGCAAATCGAGATCCTTCGCCGCGCAGTCGATCAGGTCGACGGTCACGTCGCTGCCGCAGACACCGGAGAGTCGAAGCGCGCGATCGCAAATGGCATTGATCCGGCGCGGATTGCCATGGCTATAGACGGCAATTTGCCTTACGGCGCCGGGCTCGAAGGAGGCCATCGGCAACGCGTTCGCGCGCAGTCCTTGCTCGATGTAGGAGGGGATCTCGAACTCCTCGAGCGGATGAAGCTCGCACATGATCGGCAACTTCAACCGCACCGGTAACCGAATCGCTTGCGGCAGATTTCCTTTCAGCTGCGGCCGGCCGGCGAGGACAATTTGCAAAAGATAACTGTCGCGAACCTGCGCACCCGCTCCGATGAAGTTTTGCACGAGCCGTCCCAGGGTCGAGGCAGCGAGGTGCTGCGCGTTGTCGATCATCAAGGCGACAATTTGCTGTTTCTGGAGGTGCGCGCGCAAGTGTAATCGGCAGCGGTGCAGCATGGCGGCCTCGGCCTCATCTTCGCTCGCGGTTTGGTCATTCATACTGCGCAGGATCAGGCGGAGGATGTCGGTAAAACGCAAGCGCGGGTCCGATATCTTAATACAATGAACATTGGGCGCCAAATCAGCGTTGATTCTCTGCAGCAGCGTGGACGTACCGATGCCCGCCTCGCCGCTAAGAACGACCAGGCCTTTCCTTGCTTCGATGCCAGCGCGGATCGTCGTCAACGTTTCCTGAATGCGCAAATTGCTATAGAAGAAGCGCGTTGCTGGAAAACCAGTGTGAAGAGCCGAGTGTGACGTTGTCTCGGAGGATAGAATTTCCATAGAAAGTTAAACCGGGCCTAGTACGTATTTCCAATTAAACGAGCAAGTGTGGTGCCAACCTCATTGGTTAATTGAACTGCTAAAATATCTTTTCCGCTTCCGGTCGCATTGCAGATTTTCCGCTTTCTGGAGGGATTTTTCTTCCGATGCTTTGTCGGATCTCGCCGGCAGACGTGGATCCATCCTCGTTTTTGCGTCTCGCCGCGAGTCCGGTTGCGTGGATCGCCGGCGCAAAAACGCAGGAAATTGCCGCCTTCCTTCAGCAGAAAAACACTTGCACCGAGTCGTTGAGAATTCACAACGAACGCAATCACTTTCAAAATCAAGCCAAATTATCGTTCCGGCAATCTGGCATAACCCTTGCGGAAACCCTAGTGCAGGCAGCATGTCAAACTCCTGGCCCGGAACATTCGCGGTAAAGCCGCGATCGAGTTGCAACCCTCCGGGGTGACAACTCGATCAACAGAGTGTCGTCAGGTTTCCTCGTAGCATGAATAATCCAGGCTAGTGATCAGCAGAAATCCAGAATGGGAAAGGAGGTGACTCTCATGAACATGAAGAAGTTTTTAGCGTTTTCAGCAGTGCTTTTGGTGTTTCCGGCGTTGACCGTTTCCGCCGCGCTCCTGGAGGGAACGGTGGCGAAGGTCGATAAGAGCAAGAAACAAATTCTGCTTCAGACCGAAAAGGGACAGGAGACCGTGGAATTTACCAGCGGAACCAAAGGCGCCGATAAGGTGAAGACCGGTGACAAGGTTAAAATCAACTACACGGAAAAAAGCGGGAAGTTCGTGGCCGATGCGATCGACGCGGACAAGAACAGCGCTACTCCTTATTCCAGCGAAAAACCCGGAGCGGCGGATGGCATGAAAAGCAAATCGCCCGCCGGTGTTCGATAGATGACGTCGTTGGGAAGAGCCGGAGGGGACGCTATAAGTCAGTCGCGTTGTCCCCTCCGGCTGGAACAATTGCGTTCTCATCGAAAGCATTCAGCGACAGACACTGAGTCTTAAAATGCGCCTCGTCGAAAGGAGTATTTAGCTCGATGAAATGCCTGGCGGGCCGCCATCTGGTGTGGACATTGCTGATGGGGTGCATTCTTGCGGCGGCGAACGTCTCGCAAGCGGCGGAGCAATCACGGCAACCGGCGAGGGACGGATCGGCGGAGATCAGCGGTAAAGAGCTGGACGCGTTTGTCAAAGCCTATGTGGAGTACCAGAGAATTCGAGCGAGCTATGGTCCCGCGCTCGACAATGCCAAAGATCTTCGGCGAAAAAAACAAATCGAGCAGGAGGCGAACGCGAAGATCAAACAGGCGTTGGATTCAACCGGTCTTACCGCCGAGCGCTACAATCGGATTTTCGCGGCCGTCAATGCCGACGAGCGGCTGCGCAAAACGGTGCTGAAGCGAGTCGAAGATCAGCGCCGTAACTCCTAGAAGAATTCGCCACCACATTAGACCTGAAACAACCGCCGCCGGCGAATTTCAAGGCGAAAGTCTCGTCGAGGCACGGCTCCAAGCACTCAAGCGGCATGGGATGAGCCGGGCTGCAGCCGCCGTTCAAGCAATCGTTGTTCGACTACGTTCCAGTCTACGTTGGTGAAAAACGCTTCTATGTATTTTGCTCGATCCGCCGGTTTGTAGTCGAGAATAAACGCATGTTCCCACACGTCCAGGACGAGCACCGGGGAGTAGCCCGCAACAATGCCGATCTCATGCAGTGAGATCCAGTGATTGGTCAACTGTCCGCTGGCCGGATCCTGATAGCAGATCGCCCATCCGACTCCGCGCATCTTGCCAACGCTGGTGAAATCCCGCTTCCAGCCGTTATAGCTGCCGAAACTGGCGGCCGCCGCTTTGAGAAACGGAGATGCTGCATGGGGTTCGCCGGAACCGCCTTTCTTGAGATTGCCGAAGTAATGCTCATGCAAGACCATCCCGTTGTATTCGAATCCAAGCCGGCGCTTGAGCTCCGAATAGACGGTTCTGTTTTCCTGGTCGGCTTTGCCATCCGTAAAGATTTGCGAGATTTGGTCATGAAGCCGATTGGTTTCGGTAACGTACCCTTCATAAAGCTTAAAGTGCATTTCCAGGGTTTGATCTGAAATGCCTTTGAGGCCGCTGAGATTGAATTGTTTGGCTCTGTACATCACGTGCTCCAACTCTTAAAACCTTAGGTTAAACAGCCGGCTTAACATCGATCTTGTCTTCGATGATCAATCCAGGTTGCGCGCTTTTTGCCAGATCGATCGCTTTATTCCTGAGATCTTGAGAGGCCACGGTCCCGGATAGAGTTGCCTTATTATCGTCGACCTTGGCGCTCACAGATAAATCGGCCTGTTTAATTGCGTTGTCGCTTTCTAATTTGGCGCGAATCGCTTTCTCCAAATCGGCATCCGAGAGCTTCGCCATAGCGGCGGGTGGTGTGCTTTCCGAGGTAGTCGCAGGAGCCTCAGCGTCTTTATTGCAGGCCGGCAGAATCAAAACGGAACCTAAAACAATAGGGGTCAGCCAGTTCAGACGTTTCATTTTTCCTCCTGAAAGGTTGGGGTAGGCATTCGGTCTCGCAGTGAATAAGTAACAAACTCCATGCCAGGACTCTCGGGTGGCAATTTGTTTGTGCATTAGATGGCTTGGCGTGGGCGGCGGTTTTAGACGCTTTGTTTTGTCTGATTTTCTACTGCACGGCAGAAGCAATTACACTGACATCGCAACTCTACCTCGTTGCAGCTGAACGAGAAATTTCGGTCTGTCCTGCCATGGTAGGATCGTTGCTCAAAAAATATCGACGACGTATGTCGCTGTGTGGTGCTCGGAACACGCGGAGGCTCGATAACGCCGAGAGGAGGCTTATTGTATGAAAACGATGGAAACTTTGTTGTTTGCGGGACTTTTGTTGACGGCAGTTTGCTCGACGCAAAGCAAAACGACGAGGACCGACTCCGGCGGAGTTATCAGAGGTACCGTGGATATTGTTGGCAAGACATGGGCTTTACCGTTTCGTGTAGTTGGCGGCCTGATCAATTTGGCATTCTAAATTTGAATCGACGATTCGATAAATGACACACGGTAGGTGGTCCGGTTGTGACCCCATTGTCCTGATCTTGCGCGGCGAGACGCTAGTAACGGCGACAGCGGCCGTGCCGAAGGCTTGACGCAAAATTGATGGCGCTGTATCTTCATTGTAGATACAGGTTGGGGGTGCACCGATGCATGTTCGTGTTCAAAAATGGGGGAATAGCCTGGCGGTTAGGATTCCCAAGCCGCTGGCCGAAGACGCCGAAGTGAAGGAAGGAACGGTGTTGAACCTGGCGGTTTCTGAAGGGAGGGTCGTCGCGACACCCGTTGAAAAAAAGAAACCGTCTCTCAAACAACTACTGGCGAAAGTCACTCGGAAAAACTTGCACGCGGAAGCTGATTTCGGTTCATCGGTCGGACGTGAGACTTGGTAATGGCCCGGCGCTACGTGCCCGCCCGTGGCGACGCGGTGTGGATAACCTTCAATCCTCAAGCCGGACACGAGCAAGCCGGTCGTCGCCCAGCCCTGGTTCTTTCGCCGTCTTCTGATTGGCCGCCAACCCTGAGCCCGACGCGATCGCGCAGCCTTCTCCAGACTGTTTACAGGTGAGCCTTGAGGGTCACAAGAGCCTTGAGGGTCAAGTCTTTACCCTTGCTGCACAGTTTAGTACGACGCGGT
>CAMLCX010000010.1 GCA_946478635.1 uncultured Pseudomonadota bacterium | reverse complement strand
AATCTAAAGGCATCGAGCACCAGCAGACCCATGGAGAGCGCAAATATCTCCGGTGAGCCGGCGAGCAACTGGCAAAGCGAGACTACCGAGAATGCAACAAAATCCCTCCATCGCTCGGAGCGCAGAGTTCGTTCCCAGAGAAATATCAGCCAAGGCAGCCAGACGGCGCTCTGAAAGTGATTCAGCAGATTGGTGAGCGAGACGATGGTGCCGCCAAAAGAAAATAGAATCGAACCGATGACGGCAATAAAAATTGGATAGTTCCACGATCGGAATAAGAAATAGGATCCGTACAGCGCGATGGCATAGTGAAAGACGAAGGAAAACTGAATGGCCGCATAGAACGGCAAAAAATAAAATATAATGCTCGGGGGATAGAAAACCGCCGCTTGAAAACCGGCCGCAACTGGAAAGCCGGCTGCCATGTGCCGATCCCACAGCGGCAGCTCGCCGGCTTGGAAAGCTTCGGCAACACTTATTTTAATCGGGTAAAAGTAAGAACCTAAGTCGCGGAAAAAAGGAATCTTGCCCGCGAAGATCATTTCATCGCAAAACCATACCAGCATCACGGCAAGCGACATGACGGCCGTGAGTTCCTTCCAACTGTACCTTGATCTAATTCGCTGAAGCACTTGCAAGGGAAATGTTGAGTCCAGTGTTCTAGCCTAGGATTGCGCAGATAGAAAAAAAGGGGGCATTTCATGCCCCCTTTTTCGGATTCGGAAACTCGAGTTCGTTAAGTCAGTCGTTGATTATGGACAAGATGTGGAGCCGATCTGGCCACTACTACTGCTGAAAGTCCAGTTAACCCCACTACAATTCGTATGCGTAGCGGTCAGTAAGAAGGTGTTAGTGCCAACTGCTGCGGTAACCGTAACGCCAGTAGTTGGATTGAATCCTGCAGGGCTACCCGTTGTTATGGTCCCAGACTTGTAGGTTGAGTACTGTGCGAAGTATGCTTCCTGAGCCACTGCCGCGTTTCTGAGGTCGGATTTCACCTGCGCCTCATGACCGCGCTTTCTGTAAGCCGCGAACTGTGGGATGGCAATGGCGGCCAATATACCGATGATGGCGACCACCACCAGCAATTCGATAAGGGTAAAACCTGATTCACTTTGAAGCCTCAATCTGTTCATGTCTGCTCTCTCCTTTTTAGTTCGATTTTTCTATTTCAGTTAATGATTGGGTTATCGCCTTCAATCGGTTGATTAATTTTTATGCTCACCCCCTTTTTAGAATGATAACCCAGCTTGTAAAACGTGAAAGTGGCAAATAGCAAAATTAAGACCATTGGCATTGGGCCATGATTGGCTCTAATCGTCGCTCCACCCCAAAATCTCAAACTCTTAAAATAATACCTATCTATTAAGAACTTATGGATGTAGCCGGAAAGAATGGGGGGTCAGATTAAGAATCTAAGGTGCAGCAAAATTTGGTACTTTGAGTGCTTGTACCCAGGTGGGAGTGACAAATTTTGTTATTGGGAATCATCCGCGTGTTCGTTCACTAAGTCGCTCTTGGCGCTGATTAAATCATATTTTTCAAGACGATGGCGCAGGGACCGATAATTGATGCCGAGAATCTCCGCCGCCCTTTTTTGCACTCCGTTGGTGCGCTTTAACGCTTCGAGCAAAATGTGCTTTTCGTGAGTTTCAAGCTCCGTGTCGAGGGATAGCCCTTTGGCAAAGAAACTCTCCGGCCCCTCCGTAGAACTTTTCTCGAAAACGCCGTCTTCATTCGTCATCGCGTCTCTCACATGCTGGGGCAAGTCTTCTTCTGCGAGGATGTTCTTTCCGGCCACAGCCACCGCATGCTCGATGATATTTTCCAGTTCGCGAACGTTTCCCGGGTAGGAGTAATTCATTAACTGCACCAGCGCCCCACTGGAAATTTCTTCGACTCTCCTGGCATGAGAGTCGGCAAATTTCCGCAGGAAGTAATGTGCGAGCACGGGAATGTCATCCTTTCGGGTGCGCAAAGGCGGCATGACGATTTGCACAACGTTCAAACGGTAAAACAAATCCTCGCGAAAACGTCCCTCATCAAGCTCTTTGCGTAGATCCCTATTGGTGGCAGAGATCACGCGGACATCGACTTTGAGCGGCTTGCTTCCACCAATGGGCGTGAAGCTCCTCTCCTGGAGCACTCTTAAAAGCTTCACTTGCAGGTGGAGCGGTAATTCGCCGACCTCGTCCAAAAAAATCGTTCCCTGGTCCGCCTGCTTGAACAGACCGGTGTGATCGGAAACCGCGCCGGTAAACGCCCCGCGCGCATGTCCGAAGAGTTCGCTTTCGATAAGCGTTTCTGGAATGGCGCCGCAGTTGACCGCCACGAACGGTTTGCTTTTTCTCGGGCCATTGAGATGAATGGCCCGGGCCACGAGTTCCTTCCCCGTGCCGCTTTCACCGGTGATCAATACGTTGGTGCTGCTCGCCGACACCTTTTGCACGAGCTTGTGGATCTTCTCGATCCCACCGCTCTTTCCGATCACGCCTTCAAAATGAAAATCGACGTGGGCATCGCCGTGCGAATTCTGCGGCAGTTCCACTTCCCGGGCGCGGCGCAGCTCTTCTTCGATGCGAATCTTCTCTTCCACCTGTTTCTGCTTGGTAATGTCCTCAAAGATCGAGACAAATCCAATGACGTGTTCCTGCGCATTGCTGAGAGGCGCAACGGTAAGACGGATTTGCTTCGGCACACCACCTTGAGGCGCGCTCATTGAAATCTCGTTGGTCATGACGGCACCGGCGCTGCGATTGCGCTGAAAATCGTAAGCCAATCCCGGGAACACTTGATCGAGGCGTTTGCCCTTGATCGTTGCTTCATCGAAGGCCGTCAGCGCTTGCGCCTGAGAGTTGAGATAGGTGATGCATCCTTCCTGGTCGGTGACCGCCACCCCACTTCCTATCCCCTGGAGGAGAGCGTCTTTCAGGGCATCCAGATCTCGATAGTCGTCCTGTTTCTCTTTTAGTAATTGTTCTGTCTCACCAAGCTTATTGGTGAGAAAACCACTCAACCAGGCAATCACGAAGAAGCTAATGATGCTCTGCACGATCGGAAAAACCGTGGCCCACGAAAGCGGCAGTCCATGGTCGGGATGGGCATAGCGCGACCAAAACAACAGACCTGCATAGGAGAGACTGGAGCAACCCGCGGTGAAAAATGCGCCGCGATAAAAAAGCAGGATGGCGCCGTTCATGACAGCGAGGTTATAGAGAAAGGAAAACGGACTCGCGATGTCGCCGGTGATCCAGATAATTCCGGTGATTAAAATAACGTCAAAACAAACTTGCGCCAGCGCGAATGGACGCAAATTGCCGATTCGCGGCAGCAGCACAGCTGAAATAATCGATATCGTGTAAGCAAGGATCAGGGGGACTGAAAGACTGTAGAGATAACCGAGGTCTCCGTCGCTGCGCAAGAAATAGAACAGCGCGGTTGCGCCGAGAAAAAATGACACAATCACGACGCGCAACAGCAGCAGCCAACGGATCTTTTCGGTCAGGTCCTTCTGCTCAACGCTCAAGGCTGCGCGCTCCATCGGCGCGGCAAAACTATTAGCTACGAAACTCGACAACCAGGCGCTCATCCGCCCACCAAAGATCCCATCTGGAAGATCGGCAGGTACATGGCAACAACGAGACCGCCGAGGACAACGCCGAGCACGACCATGATCATCGGCTCCATCATTGCGGTGAGATTGTTCACGGCATCGTCAACCTCTTCCTCATAGAGCTCCGCCACTTTTTTGAGCATGGTGTCGAGACCGCCCGTGCTCTCGCCGACGGCGACCATCTGACACACCAGCGGCGGAAAAATTTTGCTGTCGCGCAGCGGCTCGGCAACGGTTTTCCCTTGGCTGATGCTGATACGACTTTCCAGGATCGCTTTTTCAACAACTTTGTTGCCGGCGGTTTTCGCGCAAAGCGCCAGACCATCCAGTATCGGCACGCCGGAACTGAGTAGCAGAGACAGGTTCTGGGAAAAGCGCGCGACCGCCACCTTTCTCAACAGATCGCCGATGACCGGCATGCGCAGCATCAGCGAGTCGATATTCATCCGGCCGGGAGGCGTTTTGTAATAGAACGAAACCGCCATGATGACGCCGGTCACTCCGGCAACCAGAACATACCAGTAAGCGACAAACCAATTGCTGATGTTGATGCAAATCTGTGTGGGTGCAGGGAGGGCTTTGCCCATGCTGCCGTAGAGCTCGGCGAATACCGGGATGACAAAAATCATCAGCACCGCGACGACGATGACCGCGACGCCGACAATGGCGCAGGGGTAAATCATCGCGCCTTTGACTTTTTTCTTCAGCCGGTTGGCCTTTTCGATGAAAAGGGCAATCCGGTTTAGGATCGTGTTCAAAAGGCCGCCGGCTTCGCCGGCTTCGACCATGTTGACATAAAGGTCGTCGAAGATTTTGGGATGTTTGCCGAGCGCGTCCGCAAGCGTGCTGCCTCCCTCGACGTCCTGTTTGACCGTGGTAATCGTCTTGCAAAGAAGTTTGCTCTCCGATTGTTGGGCCAGGATGTCAAGGCATTGGACAATGGGTAAACCGGCGTCGATCATCGTGGCGAGCTGTCTGGTTGCCAACGAGAGATCTTTGGTAGTGACTTTTTCGCCGAACCCGGGGATTGAAATTTCCTTGGCTAGTCCCTTGCCCTTTTCCTTAACCCGGCTTTGAATCGGCCGAATCCGCTGCTCGCGCAGGCGGGCCAGCGCCGCCTCCAAATTCGGCGCCTCGAGATTGTCGCCCTTGACCAATCTTCCCTGCGCCGTTCGTCCTTCCCAGACAAATATCGCCATGGGGCTCCCCGATTTCTGCCGTTAACTATTCCTCTATCCGGATCCACTTAGCATGGCCGGTTGCGTGGCATGACCGATTAAAATCCCAGTGAAAAAACCGAGCCAAAGCCTTTGTCGGTGTCCGTGACTCGGATGGTTTCCTCGATAGTCGTCATCCCTTGGCGAACTTTCTGGAGCGCGCTCATGCGCAGCGTGCACATGCCCAGTTTCACGGCTTCCCGCTTGAGATCCATGGCCGACGCGCCCTTCAGGATCAGCTCTTTCAGCGACTCATGCATGACCATGACTTCGTAAACCGCCAGGCGACCCCGGTATCCCGTCTCGCCGCAGTTGCTGCAGCCGCGGCCGTGAAAGGTTTGAAATCCGGAGCTGACTTCGGTGGCATCGACGCCGAGGTTGAGCAAAACTTCGGGGCTGGTCTCGACGGTTTCCTTGCAACGCTCACAAATTTTCCGCACCAGCCGCTGGGCGAGAATTATATTGATCGAGGAGGTTAGTAAAAATGGCTCAACACCCATGTTGAGCAAGCGGTCAACGGTCGCCGGACAGTCGTTCGTATGCAACGTGCTCAAGACCAGGTGGCCCGTCAAAGCGGCTTTAATGCCGATCTGGGCGGTTTCCAAGTCACGCATCTCGCCGACCATGATAATGTCCGGGTCTTGACGCAGAAAAGAGCGCAGGCAGGCGGCAAAATTGAGGCCGATTTGCTCCCTGACCTGAACTTGATTGATGCCCATCAAATTGTATTCGACCGGATCTTCCGCAGTGGAGATGTTGACGTCGGGTTTGTTGAGCTCGGACAGCGCGGAATAAAGCGTGGTGGATTTGCCGCTCCCGGTGGGTCCGGTGATTAAGATCATGCCATACGGCTTATGGATGGCCTCTTGGAAATCTTTTAAGTTTTGCGGATCGAATCCGAGTTTGGCCATATCCAGCTGCAAGTTAGACTTGTCCAGCAACCGCATGACTACTTTTTCGCCGAAGAGCGTGGGCAAAATGGATACACGAATATCCAGTTCACCGCCGGTCCCCATTTTGAGTTTGATACGGCCGTCCTGAGTAAGCCGTCGCTCTGCGATGTCCAAACCCGCCATGACCTTTAGCCGGGAGACGAGCGCATTTTTCAGTCGCAACGGCGGGCTCATGATCTCCTGCAGCACACCGTCGATGCGAAAGCGCACGCGAAAAATTTTCTCGTAGGGCTCGATGTGGATATCGCTGCACCGCCGCTTCGCCGCGTCCGCCAGGATGGCATTGACCAATGTGACGACCGGCGCATCCATCGTCGCTTGCTGGAGTTCCTGGAGATTGATGTCGTCGGATTCCTGGACAACCTCCATCTCGCCATCGCCAAACTTTTTTAGGACGTCGTCGTAGCTCACCCCTCCGAAACGATGTTCCAGCGTTTTTTTGAGGTTGGATGGCGTCGCCAAGACCACGCGCACGCCGTAGCCGGTCACGAACTTGACCTCGTTGATCGCCACTAAATCCGTAGGATCTGACATCGCTACGGTGAGGGTCGAGCCAAGAAGTTTGTAAGGGACCAGCTGATGTTTCTGGATAATGACGGGAGGGACCAGGCTGAAAATGGCGTCGTCAACTTCGCCCGGCACTAGCTCGACTGATTCGATACCAAATTGTTTGCCGAGAAACTGAGTTAAAGTTTCCTCGTTTGTGTAACCGAGCCGAACGATTTCCTTAGCGACACTGGAGTTGTTTTCTCGCTCTCTTTTCTGTGCCTCGGACAGCTGCTCGCGAGAAACTAGGCCCCCTCGCACTAACAGTTCTGCAAAACGTGGTTCCATGGAAGTCTACGAAAGGACTAAATTATCGTAGATCGCCGATATCCTGTCAACAAAATGTCTTTCTTTGGCGCTAAAAAGAATGGGGTTTTAGAAATGCGCCTACGGCATCAAATATCTATAACTACTGACTTTTCTTGCCTAGTGCCGCCTGAGCCGCAGCGAGTTTGGCAATCGCCACACGGTAGGGTGAACAACTCACGTAGCTCAAGCCAATTTCATGACAAAAAGCGACGGATCTAGGGTCGCCGCCATGTTCTCCGCAGATACCCATCTCAAGAGTTTTCTTGGTTTTCCGCCCCTTCGTGACCGCGATTCGCATCAGTGCTCCGACACCCTCTCGATCGATGCTGACGAATGGATCTTGGGGAAACAGGCCGTTTAAGACATAGGTGGGCAGAAATTTCCCCGCGTCATCGCGCGAAAGACCAAGACAGGTTTGAGTCAAGTCGTTGGTGCCGAAGGAAAAAAACTCGGCCTCGTGAGCAATTTCATCAGCTACCATACACGCCCTGGGGAGCTCGATCATCGTGCCAATTGAGAACCGGACCTTGACGCCGTAAGCTCGCTGCGTGTCGCGGGCAATGCGTTCAACGATGACCCGTTGCTCGTGCAGTTCCTGGCGCGAACCAACCAGGGGAATCATCACTTCCGGAAACGGGTTATAACCTTCCTGGCGCAGTTCGCAGGCTGCCTCGAAAATTGCCTGCGCCTGCATCTCGGTAATCTCAGGATAGGAAATTCCGAGGCGGCATCCCCGGTGGCCCAGCATCGGGTTAAATTCGTGCAGCACGTTTACTTTGTCACGCAGGACGTCTACGGGAACATCCATCACTTTGGCGAGCTCGACAACTTCATCATCGCGTTTGGGTAAGAATTCATGCAGCGGCGGGTCGAGCGTGCGAATGGTCACGGGCAACTTTCCCATGATTTGAAGAATGCCCTTGAAATCTTCCTTTTGCATCGGCAGGAGCTTGGCCAAGGCACGACGCCGCCCGGCTTCATCATCCGCGAGAATCATTTCGCGAACCGCTTGGATGCGATCGCCCTGAAAAAACATATGTTCGGTGCGGCAAAGACCAATGCCTTCACTGCCGAACGCTTTGGCGATCTCGGCTTGGTCGGGTTGGTCGGCATTGGTGCGCACGCCCAGAGTACGCACCGCATCGGCCCACTTCATGAGCTTGGCAAATTGGCGGTAGATGAGCGACTTCTGGGGATCTAACGACTTGGCGAGCAGAACCTGCAGCACTTCGGACGGCAAAGTTTGAATTTCTCCGCTAATAACCTCCCCGGTGCTGCCGTCGATCGAGATCCAATCTCCCTCTTTGAGCTCCGTACGATCGACCCGCAGTGTTCGCCGGTTGTAATCCAGATGCAGCGCTTCGCAGCCGGCGACGCACACCTTGCCCATTTGGCGCGCCACCAGAGCGGCATGAGAGGTCATGCCGCCGCGCGCGGTCAGGATGCCCTGCGCCGCGTCCATGCCGCGGATATCGTCCGGGCTTGTCTCAATGCGGCACAAAATTACCCGCTCGCCGCGTTTTTTCCACGCCACCGCGTCCTCGGCGTGGAATACGATGCGCCCGGTCGCCGCACCCGGACCAGCGGGTAAACCCTTACCAAGAAACCGCCCGGTTCTTTGAGCTTGTGCTATTTCTTTTTGGTCAAAAATCGGCCGTAACAGCTGATTGAGCTGGTCCGGCTCAACGCGCAACAGAGCTTCTTGCTTATCGATCATCCGTTCTTCGACCATATCGACCGCAATCCGCACCGCGGCGAAGCCTGTACGCTTGCCGGTGCGGGTCTGTAACATCCAGAGCTTCCCCTTCTCAATGGTGAATTCGATATCCTGCATTTCGCGGAAATGCTTTTCGAGTGATTTGCAAACCCGCCCAAGCTCACCCGCTGCAGCCGGCATGACATCCGCCAGCTCCACAATCGGCTTGGGCGTGCGCAGGCCGGCGACCACGTCCTCGCCCTGCGCGTTAAGCAAAAACTCGCCGTAAAAGCGCTTTTCGCCGGTGGACGGATCTCGCGTGAAGGCGACTCCGGTGGCGCAGTTATCTCCGAGATTGCCAAAGACCATGGCCTGCACATTGACTGCCGTGCCCCAGGAATGCGGTATCTGGTAAAGCTCCCGATACTTGATTGCGCGGTCATTATTCCATGAGTTAAACACCGCGCCGATCGCGCCCCAGAGCTGTTCGTAGGGGTCCGCCGGAAAGTCTTTCCCTAAACAGCTTTTAATTTCAGCTTTGTATCCCGCGGTTAATTCTTCCAAGTCGCGAGCACTTAAGTCGGTGTCGAAGCGAACGCCGCGGGATTTTTTCTTACGTTCGAGGATTTGCTCGAGCGGATTGGCGCCGTCGTCGTTCTGCGCCTTAAAGCCGAGAACCACGTCGGCATACATCTGAATGAAGCGTCGATAGGCGTCAAAAGCGAAGCGGGGATTCTGGGTTCGCCGGATCAAGCCGCCTACCGTCTGATCGTTGAGTCCGAGGTTGAGTATCGTATCCATCATCCCCGGCATGGACTCACGCGCCCCGGAGCGAACCGAAACGAGAAGCGGATTATCGGCATCGCCGAAGCGCCGGCCAAGAATCTTTTCCGTGCGTGCCAAGCCCATGGAGAGCTGCGTCTGGAGATCTTTAGGATAGCGATGATCGTGATCGTAGAAATATCGACATACTTCCGTGGTCATCGTGAACCCGGGCGGGACGGGAATGCCGATACGGGTCATCTCATGCAGGCCCGCACCTTTGCCGCCGAGAAGCTCGCGCATCCCAGCACGACCGTCGGCCTTACCGTTTCCAAAGGAATAAATAAATTTTTGTTTCTCCGGCATGTTGTTGTTTTTCCTTGGTCGAAATAGTGAATCTTTCGCAGCCTTTTCGGAACGAAAGAATTCTCCGCAATGCTACACCGAAGAGAACTGATGGAGAAAGGGCGCTGATTTTATTTCGCGATCCATTTGAAACTGAATGAACCGCAGTACGACCGAGCGAATTTCCGCGATGACGGACGCCGGTAGGGACAATCGCTCGGGCAAATTATTATTCTCGGCCTGAAGCGCGGCAAGAACTTCAACGGCGCTCCGGCCGAGTGGCAAGACTTCCCGACACGAACGTGAACAAAAATCACAAAGGATGCCCCCATCAAGTGGACTAAAATGCCACTTGGCAACTGCACCGTCCGCGCACTTTGTCCGACATTTTTTGCAAATATCTAAAACTGGCTGATATCCCGCTAACCGCAATAACTTGAGCTCAAAATAGGTCAGGAAACGAAGCGAGGTGCCGCGCTCTTCCAAATGCGCGAGACCGTCTTTCAAATGCTCAAAGAGCACGGGGTTTTCCTCTCGTTCCGCGACTAATCCGTCGGTGATCTCCACTAAATAGGAGGCGTAGGCGATGCGGTCTAAATCGGTGGTCAAGACACGCGGGCCGCGGACAAGGTCGGCCGATAGGATAAATGCTAAATGACTACGGGAACGCTCTTGAAAGGAAAGATTTACCAACGAAAAAATCTCTAGAGAGTTCACGAACCGCTTTCTTGAGCGCAGTGCTCCCTTGGCGATACCCGTCAATTTTCCGTGATGCTGGGTAAAAAACGAAACGATTTTGTCGGATTCTCCAAAAGGTCGCGCGCGCAATACAATGGCTGGAGTGGTGAGTTGAACACGCATGGGGAGCATAACGCAAAAAAAGCCGTTACAAGGGCACCCTAGCATTTTTTCAGAAACGGGACAACTACTTAAAAAACAAGAGATTTTGAAAGATATTGCCTTGACACGGGAAGACTTCATGATTAGCTTTTTTCAACCACAGTCGGAGGAGAACCGTTTAAGTTATGACTGAGGAATCGAAAGATAACCAAGACGACCTCAAGGTCGACGAACCCATGACCGAAAGCTCGGCTGAAAATGTGCCATCGACAAGCGCCGAGGTTGAAAATCTGCGACAAGCGCTAGCCGCTAAGGAGTTGGAAGCAAAAACCAATTACGATCGGTTCCTAAGACAAGTCGCAGATCTTGAGAACTTCAAAAAGCGAAGCGCGCGCGAGCGCGAAGACATTTCCCGCTTTGCCAACGAAGCGTTGATCAAAGACCTACTGGATGTCGTTGACAATCTTGAACGCGCGGTCGCGCACGCAGCGGGCGGAGGTAATGGAAAGCCCCTGGTTGAAGGAGTCGAAATGGTCTTGAAGGGGCTTCTGGACGTGTTGGCTAAACATGGTGTGACCCAGATCTCCGCGGTCGGGCGGCCTTTCGATCCTTCCAAGCACGAAGCAATGGCGCAGGTAGAAAGTGACTCCCACGAACCAAATTGCGTTGTGGAAGAGCTGCACAAGGGTTACGCACTGCGTGACCGGCTCCTGCGACCAGCCCGGGTTAGTGTAGCTAAGCCATCAAAAACGCGAGAGAAAAAAAACGAAGACAGCAAGGTTGAAAACGACCCTAGCGATGATTAAATAACCGTCGTTGGTAATAACGATTACCGAATAATTTGATTTTGAGGAGTCTTTGAAATGGCAAAAGTGATTGGAATAGATCTAGGGACGACCAACTCTTGCGTGGCAATTATGGAGAGTGGCGACCCCAATGTTCTGGCCAACGCCGAGGGTAGCCGCACGACTCCGTCGGTTGTTGCTTTTACCGAAGGCGGTGAGCGTTTGGTGGGACAAATCGCGCGGCGCCAAGCAATTACCAATCCCGAGAATACGATTTCTGCCGTGAAGCGCCTCATTGGCCGCCGAGTTGATGATCCAATGGTGCAAAAAGCAGCGAGCCTTCTTCCTTATAAGATCGTGAAGGCCGACAACGGTGACGCTTGGGTGGAAATTCGCGGCAAGCATTACAGCCCATCGGAAATCTCGGCTTTTATTCTGCAAAAAATGAAACAGTCGGCCGAGGACTATCTTGGTGAGAAAGTCACCGAAGCGGTGATCACGGTTCCGGCATACTTCAATGACAGTCAGCGCCAGGCAACCAAAGACGCCGGGCGCATCGCCGGATTGAATGTTTTGCGTATTATCAACGAGCCGACGGCAGCATCGTTGGCTTATGGTTTGGACAAAAAGAAGGATGAAAAAATCGCGGTGTTCGATCTCGGCGGGGGCACGTTCGATATCTCGGTTCTGGAACTCGGTGACGGTGTCTTCGAAGTCAAAGCGACTAATGGGGATACTTTCCTCGGCGGCGAAGACTTCGACCAGAGAATCATCGATTACCTCGCGGATGAGTTTAAAAAAGACCAGGGTATCGATCTGCGCAAAGACCGCATGGCGCTGCAGCGTCTGAAAGAAGCGGCCGAGAAAGCAAAATGCGAGCTTTCTTCATCGATGGAAACCGACATCAATTTGCCGTTTATTACGGCGGACCAACAAGGGCCGAAGCATCTCAATATGAAATTGACACGATCGAAGCTCGAGGCACTGTGCGCGGATTTGATCGACCGACTGGAAGTTCCGTGCCGTCAGGCGATGAAAGACGCGGGTCTGAGCGCGAGCGACATTCACGAAGTCATTCTGGTCGGCGGCATGACGCGCATGCCGGCGGTGCAGGAACGTGTCAAGAAAATTTTTGGCAAGGACCCGCACAAGGGCGTCAATCCGGACGAAGTGGTTGCTGTTGGCGCGGCGATCCAGGGCGCGGTGCTCACCGGAGAAGTCAAAGACGTTTTACTGTTGGACGTGACACCACTGTCGCTTGGAATCGAGACGCTTGGCGGAGTTTTTACCAAGCTGATTGAGCGCAATACAACCATTCCGACGAAAAAAAGTCAGGTCTTCTCCACGGCGCAGGACAATCAGTCGGCTGTTTCAATCCGGGTATTTCAAGGCGAGCGGGAGATGGCGGCCGATAACAAGTTGCTCGGGCAATTCGATCTCGTCGGCATTCCGATGGCGCCGCGCGGCATGCCGCAAATCGAGGTGACCTTTGACATCGACGCCAACGGCATTGTTCATGTCGCGGCCAAAGATCTTGGCACGGGCAAGGAGCAATCGATCAAAATTACGGCTTCGAGCGGCCTCAATGAAGAGGAGATCAAAAAGATGGTGCGCGAGGCCGAAGCGCACGCCGACGAAGATCACAAGCGTAAAGAGACCGTTGAAGCACGTAACCAACTCGACACTCTGATTTATCAGACTGAGAAATCGCTGAAGGAACACGGTGCCGATGTTGAAGGCAGCGTTAAAGATAATATCGAGGCCGCCCTGAAGAAAGCCAAAGAAAGCTTGGATGGGCAGGACGCTGAAGCCATGCGCAAGGCGGCGGAGGAATTGAGTCAGTCGTCGCATAAACTGGCTGAAGCGATGTATGCCAAAGCCTCGCAGCAGCAACAGGCCGCGGAAAAAAAGGACGGGGACGACGGCACGAAAGCCGGCAGCGCTGATGGCGGCAAAAAGAAGGACGATGTTGTCGACGCCGATTTTACGGAGGTAAAGGAATAGCGCGGCAGTGTGAACTTAAAGTTATCTGAAATCAGAGCCCCCCTCCCAGGCTTGAGGAGAGGGGCTTTTTTTGTTCGAGGCGCCTAAATTTTTTTCTTGAGGGATCGGCTTGGCCACCAAAAAAGACTATTACGAACTCCTTAGCGTTGACCGCGGCGCAAGCGAAGACGAAATCAAAAAAGCGTATCGCAAGTTGGCGCTGCAATTTCACCCGGACCGCAATCCCGGAGATAAGCAAGCCGAGGAGAAATTCAAGGAAGTTTCCGAAGCTTATTCGGTGCTTTCCGATGCGCAAAAGCGTTCGCAGTACGATCAATTCGGTCACGCCGCTTTCGGCGATGGAGGGCCTGGCGGCGGATTCGATTTTTCCGGCGGCTTCGAGGATGTTTTTAGCGATATTTTTGGCGAGTTTTTTGGCGGAGGCGGAAATCGGCGGCGCGGACGCGGCCAGGATCTACGCTACAATCTCACGTTAAAGTTCGAAGAGGCCGTTGCCGGCGTCGAGAAAAAGATAAAAATACCACGGCAGGGCACCTGTGAGACCTGCCGCGGCAACGGCGCCAAACCCGGCACGACGCCGCAGACATGCCCTACCTGTCGCGGCCGTGGCCAAGTAAGCTTTCAGCAAGGTTTCTTCAGTGTTTCGCGAACCTGCAATCAGTGCCAGGGGCAAGGCACGATCATCAAAGAGCCGTGCCCAAATTGCAGCGGCGCCGGGCGCATTCGCAATATGCATACGCTCAGCGTAAAGATTCCCGCCGGAGTTGATAATGGATCCCGTTTAAAACTCCGCGGCGAAGGCGAAGCGGGTGCGGCGGGAGGATCGCCGGGTGATCTCTACGTGGTTGTTCAAGTCGAGTCTCATCCTATTTTCATGCGCGATAATCTCGAAATCGTCTGCGATGTGCCGATCAGTTTCGTACAGGCGGCGCTTGGCGCCGAGATCGAAGTTCCGACGTTGGACGGAAAGGTCAAGATGAAAATCCCAGCCGGCACTCAGTCCGGCAAAGTTTTTCGCATGAAGGGCAAAGGAATCAAGGACGTCCACGGAATCCATCAGGGCGACCAGCATGTCCGAGTTACCGTCGAAACTCCTACTCGCCTGACGGCCAAACAAAAGGAGCTTCTCAAGGAGTTCGCAGCCGTCACCGGCGAAGAAATCAATCCGCTCGCCAAAGGATTCTTCGACAAGATGAAGGAACTCTTTGGTTAAGCGGCTGTCGTCAATAGAAAACCTCAGAAATGTGCCTCCCTTCGCCCGTTCAAAAAAACTGCCCAGGCACTCGATTGTGGTTGACCTGGGTTACCGGCCTGAGTAAGTTGACCCAATGAGTGAAACCGAAACTCCAGACAGCAAAACCTCGCAGGTCGAGATTCCAGAAGTTTTGCCGCTCCTGCCGATCCGCGACATCGTCATTTATCCTTACATGATGCTGCCGTTATTCGTTGGCCGGGACGTATCAATCCGCGCCGTCGAAGAGGCGCTGGCGCGCGACCGGCTGATTTTTCTCGTATCCCAGATCAACTCTGCGGAGGAAAGTCCCGTGCCCGCCGACATACACAAGGTCGGCACCATCGCGTCGATCATGCGCATGCTCAAGCTGGCTGACGGCCGCGTGAAGATTCTCGTTCAAGGTTTGGCCAAGGGTGAGGTCGACAGCTATTTACGCGAGCGGCCGTTCTTCGAAGTGAAAATACGCAAAGTCATCGAGCCGACCCTGGCCGAAGTGCCGATCGAAGTCGAGGCCCTGATGCGCACGGCCAAGGAAAAGATCGAGCAGATTTTGAATCTCAAAAACCTGCCGCCTGAGATCGTCATGGTGACCGACAACATCAGCGACCCCGGCGTCCTTGCGGATTTGGTTGCGTCGAACCTCCGGCTCAAAATCGACGAGAGCCAGGCGATCCTCGAAGTCTTCGACCCCATCGAACGGCTGAAAAAAGTCAACGAACTCCTCACTCGCGAACTGGAGCTCTCGGCGATGCAGGCGCGTATCCAGAGCCAGGCCAAGGAGGAAATGAGCAAAACTCAGCGCGATTACTACCTGCGCGAGCAGCTGAAACAAATCCAACAGGAACTCGGTGAAGGCGACGAACGCGCGGAGGAAATTAGCGAGCTCAAAAAGCAGATCGAGAAGGCCAAGATGCCGGCTGAGGTCAAACCCGAAGCGGAAAAACAGTTGCGCCGGCTCGAGCAGATGCATCCCGAGTCCTCCGAAGCCTCGCTCGTGCGTACCTATCTCGACTGGCTCGTCGAGCTACCGTGGAGCAAGCGCACCAAAGATAACTTGAACATCAAAAAGGCCAAGGAAGTTCTCGACGAGGATCATTACAACCTGGAAAAAATTAAGGAACGAATTCTAGAATATTTGGCCGTAAATAAGTTGCGCCGAAAAATCAAAGGGCCGATCCTTTGCTTTGTCGGTCCTCCGGGCGTCGGCAAAACTTCGCTGGGAAGATCCATCGCGCGTTCGCTCGGGCGAAATTTCGTACGGGTGTCGCTGGGCGGAGTGCGCGATGAAGCCGAAATTCGCGGCCACCGTCGCACCTACGTCGGAGCGCTTCCGGGACGGGTGATTCAGGGCATCAAGCAAGCTGATTCAAATAACCCGGTTTTCATGCTCGATGAGATTGACAAAGTAGGGGCTGATTTTCGCGGTGATCCGTCGGCGGCGCTATTGGAAGTGTTGGACCCCGAGCAGAATCACGCTTTCAGCGATCATTACTTGAATCTGCCGTTCGATCTTTCCAACGTCCTATTTATTTGCACGGCGAATCTTCTCGATCCCGTTCCTCCGGCGCTGGCCGACCGGATGGAGGTTATTCAGCTTTCCGGTTACACCAATGAGGAAAAATTGGCGATCGCCCGCAAGTATTTGATCCCGCGCCAACTCAACGACAATGGCATTTCCGAAAAACAGCTGGAATTCTCGAACGACGCCGTGCTACGCATTATCGCCGAATATACAAAAGAGGCGGGGCTCAGGAACCTCGAGCGCGAATTCGCTTCAGTCTGTCGGAAAATTGCTCGCAAAGTCGCCGAAGGAAAGGACGAACTCACGCACGTGACGCGCGCAAACGTCCATTCATTTTTAGGCGCGCCGAAGTTTTTACCCGAAGCCGAGCAAGAGGACCACGAAATCGGTGTGGCGACCGGGCTCGCATGGACAAGCACGGGCGGGGAGATCCTCTACGTGGAAGCGTCTCTGTCGCGCGGGCGCGGCAACCTAACGCTTACCGGGCAACTCGGCGAAGTGATGAAAGAATCGGCGCAGGCCGCGGTGAGTTATGCCCGGGCGCACGCCAAGACCCTCGGTATTGAAGCAGACTTTTATCAAAAGCTCGATATCCACATTCACGTGCCAGCCGGCGCGATTCCGAAAGATGGACCTTCAGCCGGCATTACGATGGCGACGGCGCTTATTTCCGCGCTAACGCGACGAGCGGTCAGCCGCGATGTGGCGATGACCGGAGAAATCACACTGCGCGGCCGAGTGTTGCCCATTGGCGGGCTTAAAGAAAAATCTTTGGCGGCGTTTCGCGCCGGGATCAAAACTATTGTCATCCCCGACCGTAATGAAAAAGACCTGGACGAAATTCCCAAGCCACTGCGCCGAAAGCTCAAATGGGTGGTTGCGAAAACCATGTCCGATGTGCTCAACGTCGCGTTGATCGACCGCAGGGCCTCTGCGCGAATCGAATCGGACAAGTCCAAGCGCCGTGGCGTGGGTGTAAAACTCCGCACTTCCGCCAAGAGCAGCCGGCCGCTGGGCAAAAATCATCGCGATCGGTCGATTCCGCTTCGGCCGTAGGCCACGATTATGCCTTTGCGGCGGCGTTCTCTTTTCAACTTCATCGCAAGCCTCCGCCCAGCTATAAAACTCCTCATTCGCCACCCATGAAGCTCAGCCGCCTTGGAGAGTTCGGTCTGATTGAACGGATCAGGCGGAAACAACCCGTCGGTCGCGGCGTACGGCTCGGCATCGGCGATGACGCGGCGTGGGTGGAAAATCCCTCGGGATCGTCGCTTGTAACGGCGGACTTGTTGATCGAAGGCGTGCACTTTGATCTTAAGTGGACCTCGCTCTTCGATCTTGGTTATAAATCGCTGGCCGTTAACTTGAGCGATATCGCGGCCATGGGCGGTATGCCGGCGTACGCTATTCTCTCTCTCGGTATTCCGGCTAATCTCGATAGCAAACATGTTGAAGAACTTTATCGCGGCATCAATGCGCTGGCGCGGCCAAACGGCGTATCGGTCGTCGGCGGCGACACGAACAGCGCAAAGTCTCTGATCATTTCTGTGTGCGTAATCGCTCATCCGCCAGGCCGTCCACTCCGTCGAAGCGGCGCTTCGATTGGAAACGATATTTATGTCACTGGAACACTGGGCGATTCGGCCCTCGGTTTAAAATTGCTACGACGCGGCGGAGCTGGACTCAGGAAAAGAGCCGCGGCGAAATTGCTCGCGCGTCACCGCCGGCCCGTACCCAGACTAGCTACCGGCGCGCTACTTGCGCGAGAACGGTTGGCCACAGCCATGATCGATGTTAGCGACGGCCTCGTGCAAGATTTGCGACATATCTGTCGAGCCAGCGCCACCGGCGCAGTTATTTACAATGAGCGGCTGCCCCTATCGGCGGAGTATCGCGCTCTTGCCGGCAAAGAGGGAACTCGTCACGCTTTGATGGGCGGTGAAGACTATGAGCTGTTGTTTTGCGCCCGGCGATCGAATCGCGGCCGTATTCAGGAACTCTCGGAAACCTCCCGCGTGCCGATCTCGCGCATCGGCATTTGCGTTGCTGGGCAGGGAGTGAGGGTCCTCGACCAAACGGGTAAGGGCATTGCAAGCGGCGCCTTGGGCGGCCACGATCACTTCAAAAATGAGTAGCGCTTCGCCAAAACACCGGTTAGAATTCCTCTCTCGTATTATCGTCAGCCCGATTATTCGATGGACTCCGAACGTCTGGTAGAATTGCTTGAGCAAGTTCGCAACAAGCGGGTAGACGTGACCCAAGCGTTGGCGCGTTTACGTCATTTACCCTTTGAGGATCTCGGCTTTGCGAAAATCGACCATCACCGAGCTCTCCGCCAGGGCTTTCCAGAAGTGATATTAGGACAAGGTAAAGACGTCCGAGAAATCGCGGCCATTGTCCGGGCCATGCGGCGGCGTAAATCCAGCATCTTACTGACACGCGTCGACGCCCAAAAAATGGCGCATCTGCGCCGGCTGCGCACGGGACTCACATTTCACGCGCTAGCCCGGGCGGCCAGTTGGTCCGCTAAACCAATTAAGATTGTTGGCAAAGGCGTCGTCTTGGTCATTTGCGCCGGCACGTCGGACATTCCCGTTGCGGAAGAGGCCGCGGTGACCGCAACCATCATGGGCAACAGGGTCGAGCGCTTATTCGATGTCGGCGTGGCTGGTATTCATCGACTCCTGGAAAACCGGTCCAGACTCGACGCCGCATCGGTGCTCATTGTCGTTGCCGGAATGGAAGGAGCGTTGCCGAGTGTCGTTGGCGGATTGGTCGGCAAACCCGTGATCGCGGTGCCGACCAGTATTGGCTATGGCGCCAGCTTTCATGGTCTCGCCGCTCTGCTTGGAATGCTCAATTCCTGCGCTGCCGGCGTGACGGTCGTCAATATTGATAACGGCTTTGGCGCGGGGTTTGCGGCGAGCCTTATAAACCGGGTATAAGTTTAATGTTCCAGACCCGGAATCGTAATTTAATCAAATTGTTACCTGCAGAAGCCAGCCAATGGCCGCACGCTCGGAGAATACATCAAGGCTCGGACGATGATTGCACTCGTCACCGTGAACTCATTTATAACTAAGGGCGACTAGAAGAGTCTGGGTTTTTGAAGGTCCATCGAACATGGAGAAGCCGAAAAGATACCGCTTAACCAAACACCAATCCGAGCTCGCCGTGAGAGTTACGGGGGATTCTCAAGCCGATTTGTTCGCGAACTCTGCCGTGGCTCTGTTCGACGTCATGGTGGCGGACATGGAAAAAATAGAACCCAAAGAACGGTTGTCGCTGGAGGTGGAAGGGACGGACCGTGATGACTTAATGGTCAATTGGGTGCGCGAGTTACTTTATCTTTATCAGGGAAGCGGCTACTTGTTGAGAGAATTTCTTATCCGCGAAGTAAAGGACACCGTGGTGAAAGCCGAAGTCGTCGGCGAAAAAATTGATCCTGACCGCCATGAGGTCCAACAGGAAATCGCCGCAGTGGCGTTTCACAAAAGCCGCATCGACAAAACCGGTAATCAATGGACGGCGCATTTGATTTTCGAACTCTGAAACGCTTGGAATGGATCCAATTGGCGCAAAATCCCCGATACAAATATGGGCCAATCGACCGAAAATGAATATGAAGGGACGGCGCTGATCGCCGATCCGATCCATCGCTATATTCAGTTTACCGTTCCCGAGCAGAAGGCCGAAATCACCGAAAAGGCGCTGATCGACTCCCCCTGGGTACAGCGGCTCCGCTATATTTATCAACTGCAAAGCGCGCGCTGGGTCTATCCTTCCGCCGAGCACAGCCGCTTCCAACACTCGCTCGGCGCCATGCATCTAGCGGGTGAATTTGCCAAGCATTTATACCCGTCCCTGCGTAAAGTGCTCGGCGATGAGTGCCCCTCAGGCCCGTTCATCGAGGAATACATGCGTGTCACGGGTCTTTTGCATGACATCGGCCACGGCCCCTTCGGTCATTTTTTCGATGATAATTTCTTGATCAACTACGATCTCACCCATGAAGATCTCGGTCAGACGATCATACAGAAGCATCTGGGCGACCTTATCCGCCAACTGCGTCGCAGCCCGAGTGGTGCGTTTGCGCCCGGCGAAGAACTCCGGCCCGAAGATGTAGCGTTTCCCATCAAAAAGAACGGTAAGGAGGATCAGCGTAAGGCCAAGTGGGTCCGTTTCCTGCAACCGCTAACCGGTGGAATTTTTACCTTCGATAATCTCGATTATGTGTCGCGCGACTCCTACATGTGCGGCGTCCATCCGGGACCCATCGACCGGGAACGGTTGATTCACTACACCTTTTTTACTCCCAAAGGTCTAACCGTACACAAGGCCGGAAACGGTGCGCTCACAACGTTTCTCAATGCGCGCCTGTATCTTTACACCAATGTCTACTACCACCGGACAACGCGCGCCATCGACTTACATTTGCGAGAGATCTTCCCCGAAACCATGAAAGTCCTGTTTCCGGGCAATCCTCTCGAGCACATGGACGACTACCTATACCTGACGGATTGGTCGTTGCTGGAAGAGGTGTCGCGCTGGCGACGCCAAAAAGGCGAGCTCGAAGCGCTCGGCAAAGAGTGGGAATCGGTGCTGCATCGCGAGGTCAAATGGAAGATGGCTTATGATCGCACGCTGTCGCTGAACGAGCTGCGCTACGGCGTGGCGCTGATTCAGGATACGGACTGGGAAAAGCGCATTCGCTCGGCCCTTCCCGCCGCATCGCGCGACATGATTTTCCGCGTCGACATGGCGACTCAAGATCCGCGCCCCGAGAATCCGTTTTCGATGGGCAAAAAACAAATTCACATCTTCGATCCGTCCAGCGGCGAGATTACCAAGGAAACCCTGGCGGAGTTGTTTGAATACATTCCTTCCAAGGTCGTTCAGTTCCGCGTCTTCTCGCTCGACCACGACCACGACCAGATCCTTGCCCAAGTCGCGGAGAACGCATTGAAGGGCCACTCTCCGGCGGTTAAAACCAGCGTCTAGCCACGCTACTTTTAAAGATTCCAATCGTCGCTTTGTGCGCCCGGGTGCGATCCCGGATTTTTAGCGAGCTCGGCTTTACGCTCTCTCGGGCATGTGGTAAAAGTTTTCTCCATTACCGCCGGTTTAACTCATGAAAGAAGCGATCACGCGCGCGTTTGACGAGAGCATCCGCGCTAAGCAGGCCTTCCTGCGGGACAGTATCGATGTCGTTGTCCACGCCGTTGATGCCATTGTTACCGCGTTCGGTAACGGCAACAAACTCCTGCTCTTCGGTAACGGCGGCAGCGCGGCCGATGCCCAGCATATCGCGGCTGAATTCGTCAATCGCTTCCGCATCGAGCGACCGCCGTTGCCCGCGATCGCGTTGACCACGGATTCGTCGGCGCTGACGAGCATCGCCAACGATTATGATTATGCCGAGGTTTTTGCCAAGCAGGTGCGCGCCTTAGGCAAGGCGGGCGATGTCGCTCTGGCTATTTCAACGAGCGGCAACGCGACAAATGTGCTCCGGGCGCTGCAAACCTGCCGGGAGCTAAAGATTACCACCATCGGCTTAACCGGCGGGAAAGGCGGAAAGCTCGCGGATCTAGTCGACCATATGCTTTGTGTTTCGGAGACCACCAACACCGCGCGCATTCAGGAGAGCCACATTCTCATCGGCCATGTCATTTGCGAGCTGATCGACGCGCAACTCTTCCCCGGAAACTAACCAATCCCGCGCATGGCAAAAAAAATCTTTAAGCCGCTCGATTTTTCCAAAGTCCGAACCTACCCCGTAGCCAAACGATTCAGCAAGGTCAAAACCTCTCTGCTGGGCAAGAGAATGAAGAAGGGCGCCAGCCTGCGCGCATTCCTGCGCGGTCTTCCCGATATACTCGCGGCGCAAAATCTAAAAGCGATTGCGCGCAAGATCGCCGAGAGCAAAAGGAACGGCAAAACTGTGCTCCTTGGCATGGGCGCCCATCCGATCAAGGTGGGACTGAGCCCGGTGATTATCGATTTCATGGAGCGCGGCATCATTCACGCGGTGGCGCTCAACGGCGCCGGAGTTATCCACGACTTCGAGCTCGCCTACATGGGCGAAACCTCGGAGGACGTCGCTGCGTCTTTAAGAGACGGGAGCTTCGGCATGGGTGAGGAGACCGGCGCATTCATCAATGAAGCAATCAGCGCGGGAGCAAAAAATCAGCTGGGCGTCGGCGCAGCCGTGGGCACGGCCATCAATAAAAGCCGCCTGCCGCATCGAAAACTAAGTATCCTGGCAAGCGCCGCTCAATTGGGCATTCCGGTCACTTGCCACATTGCCATCGGCACCGACATCATTCACATGCACCCAAAGGCCGACGGACGGGCGCTCGGGGATTGTAGTCTTAGAGATTTTCGAACTCTCACTTCGGTGGTCGCGACACTTGGAGGTGGCGTATACTTGAATTTCGGCTCCGCAGTTGTGCTGCCCGAGGTTTTTCTCAAGGCGGTGAGCCTGGCGCGAAACTTGGGAAATTCAGTGCAAAACCTGACGACTGTGAATCTTGATTTTCTCCAGCACTACCGGCCGTTGACCAATGTCGTCAATCGGCCGACGATGGGCAGTGGCAAGGGCTATCACCTCACGGGTCATATGGAGATCATGGTACCGCTCCTCTTTGCGGCGGTGTTGGAAGAACTTTAAACCCTCTGTGCCGCTTGTTCCGCTCTCCCTTGCCAGAGACCCCATCCAAACTCCCATCGCGATACATCCTCTAGCCGGCTTTGCGGTCTGCAGAATTTTTGCCTAAATTGGCGGTTAGATTCACACACGGCTTATGTTGATTACGTTAACCACCGATTTCGGGCTGCAGGATCCTTACGTCGGCATTATGAAAGGTATAATCGCCGGAATAAATCCGGCGGTCGACGTGGTCGATCTGACGCACGGGATTCCAGCTCAGGATGTCCTGGCGGGCGCACTGACGCTGCGCAATTCGATCAGATACTTCCCGCGCGGGACGATTCATGTCGCGGTCGTCGATCCCGGAGTCGGCGGCCCGCGGCGGCCGCTTTTGATTGAATGCGGCGGCAATTATTTCATCGGACCCGATAATGGCCTGCTGAGTTTGGCCGTCGGCCATGAAGCGCCAGTGCAGATCGTGCAGCTTTCCAATCCTGCCTATCATTTACGGCCGACCAGCGTGACGTTTCACGGCCGGGATATTTTCGCTCCCGTAAGCGCCCACCTTTCTCTCGGAGTGCCTCTGGATGCGTTCGGCGAGAGAGTAGAAAATTTTATCCGGTTGGCCATTCCCGAAGTAATTTACCAGGGCAACGAGATCACCGGTGAAATCATCTATAGCGACAATTTCGGTAATCTGTTTACAAATATCGAGGAGCATGATTTGACAGGGCGACCAGGCAAATGCTTTGAAATCGTCCTGGGCAAGATTCGCATCGCCGGCGTTGCGCCGAACTATGCCGCAGCTGGAGCCGGCGACCTGGTCGCTGTAATAAACAGTTGGGGGCTGTTGGAAATTGCCGTGAACCGGGGCAGCGCGCAAAAGCGCAGCGGCGCGATGATCGGTGATACGGTAAAGGTTATCGGTCTTACTTAGTTGTCGGAGGAGTCCAATGAGCGAACGGTTGACTTGGGATCAATATTTCATGACCATCACCCAACAGGTGGCGGAGCGGTCGACTTGCAGCAGAGCCAAAGTGGGCGCGGTCATCGTTCGCGATAAAAACATTCTTGCCACCGGTTACAACGGCGCTCCGGCCGGCATGCCGCACTGCACCGACGCCGGTTGTCTCATTTACGAATCCAAGACTCCCAACGGCGAGACGGAACAGAATTGCTTTCGTACGATTCACGCGGAAATGAACGCCATCGCTCAAGCGGCGAAGAATGGCGCAAGCATCAAAGACGGCGCTATCTACATCACCCATACGCCATGCATTCACTGCCTCAAAGTGCTCGTCAACACGGGAATCAAAGACATCCATTACCTAAAGCCCTATAAACTCCACACCCTCGAGGAGTTGCTTCGCTACACCCAAGTTCAGCTCCATAAAGTCGATCTGCCTGTTCCCTAACTCCTGGCTTTATTCAAGCTAGTAGCCAGGTGATATAAGCTCGGATCGCCTCACCCTACGATCATTGGGTTTGTCGTCCGACACCTTCGCCAACCAGCGAGATCGATTGACAGACTTTGGTGCAAAGTCTGTGACTTGGGGCTCGTCCTGTTACTTCTGCCGGCTCGAAGCTCCCTTATCAACTTGATTTGCGAAACTTTCTCGCGCGGCGGACGAAATACTCCCACATGGATTCCAAGCGGTGCGGCGTGTAGATTTGCTCGTATTTGACGGCGGCTTCCTCGTCGCTGGTCCACGACGGGTCGCCCGATGCGGTCGCCATCAGTTGAATACGCGCCGCCTTTTCGAGGAAGACCGCATAGAGTGTCGCGACTTCGATGGATTCTCCGACCACGGTGGAGCCGTGGTTTTTCATCAGCAAGCCGCGGCATTTGCCCAGGCTTTTTGCCACCTCCACGCCTAATTCCGGTGTGCGAATCAATGCCGTGGTGTAATCGAAAGTCGGCAAGCCTTCGTAAAAGATATTGCCTTCGTGGCTGATCGGGCGAAGTTTCTGGCCGAGCGCACCGAAAGCAGTAGCATACGGCGGATGCGAATGAACCACGCAGTTCACGTCCGGGCGCGCTTTCATAATCTCCGTATGGATAAAGACCTCGGAGTGGCGCTCGTGCTTGCCTTCCACTTTCTTGCCGCTGCCGATATCGACCACGATGATATGCTGCGGGCGGATCTCTTCGAAGCCGAAGCTGTGGGGCTTCATGAGGATGCGATTCTGCCCGGGTATGCGCACCGAAACATGGCCGAGGATATTGTCCCAATGGCCCTCGTTCGCGAGGATATTGCAGGAGTACGCCAGGTTTTCTTTCAGCTCTTTTATGTTGGCAGCCATGTTCTCTCCTTAACGGCAAACGGGGTTGATGCGCGAGGCTCGACGAAGATTCAGCGTCAGTCCTGTGTGCTCGATCGTCAGTTTCTGTTGCGTAAACGAAAGCGTTGAATTTTACCCGTGACGGTCTTGGGCAGGTCGTCGACAAATTCGACCCATCGGGGATACTTGTACGGCGCCAATTTGCTCTTCACATGGTTTTGCAGTTCGATTTGCAGCTCCGGGCTGGGTTTGAATTCGCTTTTCAGCAAGACAAAAGCCTTGGGTTTGAGCAACCCATCGGCGTCGGTATCGCCAATGACGCCCGACTCAAGCACCGCCGGGTGTTCCATCAACGTATTTTCGATCTCGATCGGGGAGACCCACAAGCCGCCAACCTTCATCATGTCGTCCGAGCGCCCGCAGTACCAATAATAACCTTCGGCGTCGCTATAATAAGTATCGCCCGTCTTGAGCCATTCGCCCTGCATCATGCGCTTGGTTTGCTCATGCTTGTTCCAATAGTAAGGGGCATTGGCGTCGCCCTTGACCATAAGGTTGCCGACCTCGCCGACGGGAACCTGGCGGCCATCGTCGTCGACGATCTTGGCCTCGAAGGCGGGTGTGACCTCGCCGCTGCTGCCGGCCTTGGCTCGCCCGGGGCGGTTGGCGAGAAAATCGTGCGTGGCCTCGGTGGACCCGACCACATCCAATAATTCCAGGCCGGTGCGGTCTTTCCATTGATGAAAGATCGCCGGAGGCAGGGGCTCGCCGGAAGACAAACAAACGCGTAGCGAGCTCAGGTCGTATTTCTTTTCAATGCGCATAAAGCGCGCAAATAGCGTCGGGACCGAGAAAAAAAAGCTCGGCCGATATTTTTCAATCACCTGGAGGATTTTTTCCGGATCGGGTTTTTCCGGCCAGAGCACGGTGGATGCGCCGAAGCGGAACGGAAAATAGAGTGAATTTCCCAAACCGTAAGAAAAAAACATTTTCGATGCGGAGAAGCAGAGGTCGTTCTCAGTCATGCCCAACACCGGCTGGACGAACAGATCGCTGATCGTGATCATGTCGTGCTGCAGGTGCACCGCGCCTTTGGGACTGCCGGTACTGCCCGAGGTGTAACCCCAAAAACAGACATCATCTCGCGTTGTTTTCTCGGCGTCCAGCTTGGCGGAAGCCTTACCGATAAGGCTTTCATAGGAAAGCGCTCTACCTTTGGCCGCACCGACGACGATAATGTGCTTTAAGAACGGCGTGCGATCCCAGATCTTTTCGATTTCCGGCAAGACCGATTCGTGAACGACGATGGCGCGCGCCCGGCTGTCGTTAATCAGATATTCGTAATCCTTGGCGAACATCCAGGGATTGGTGGGCACGGCGACGGCGCCGATCTTGATGGCGCCGAAAAAAGCATAGGCGAATTCCGGTGAATCGGGCAGTATTACGAGCACGCGATTTTCGATCTCGATGCCGAGATCTCTTAGCGCGTTGCCGGTTCGATTAACGTTCTCGAAAACTTCCTGGTAGGTGATTTTCTGGTCTTGGTAGTAAATGGCAACTTTGCCACCGCGACCTTGAGTGATGTTTTCGTCCACGAAGGTCGTGGCGGCATTGTAAATATCAGGCAGGTGGAGATTCATGAAATCCGCTGGATGATCGAGGATAGAGGATCGAGGATCGCGATTCTCAGCCCTCGATTTTCGATCCGCCGTTATCATTCTCCTCCGATGATCTCCGAGTGAGTCTCGGTCGCGATAACGACGGATTTGGAATCGGTGTAATGCTCGATCGCTTCGTCGCCGTGCTCCTTGCCGAGACCGCTCTGCTTGACGCCACCGAAGGGCAGTTCGTCGTAGATAATCTGCGCCGAATTGACCCAGGTGTAACCCGCTTCGATGTTTTCCGCGCCGTACATGGCGCGATTGATGTCCCTTGTCCAGATCGATGAGCCAAGACCGAAAATAGAGCTATTGGCCTGCTCGATCGCCTGATCCAGATTCTTCACGCGCACGATCGGCAACGCCGGACCGAAGACTTCCTCCTGGATCATGCGCGAAGCAGGATCGACGTCGGCGACCAGCGTCGGCTGTAAATAATAACCTTTGTCGAAGTCTTCACCTTTCGGGCGCTGCGAGCCGAAGATGACTTTGCCGCCGCGCTTGACCGCGTCCTCGACCTGCTCTTCAACTTCCTGGCGCTGTTCTTTAGTATGCAGCGGGCCCATCAGCACACCTGATTTTAAGCCATTACCGACGCTGATCTTCTGGGCTTTTTCCACGAGTTTTTCCATGAAGACGTCGGCGATTTTGTCGAAGAGATATAGACGTTTGACCGCCAAACAAGCCTGGCCGCAGTTGAAGAACCGGCCAACCGAAGCCGCGCTCACCGCGCGCTCCAGATCGGCATCGTCGCAGACGATCATCGGGTCGCTGCCGCCCAGTTCCAAAGTGACGTGCTTGAAATCTTTGGCGGCCGACTGCATGACTCTTCGGCCCGTATCGGTGGCGCCGGTGAA
>CAMLCX010000009.1 GCA_946478635.1 uncultured Pseudomonadota bacterium | reverse complement strand
AAGAGATCAAGCAAGCCGATCAGCAGAATCAAATTAACACCAACCAGGCGGAACTTGAGCGTCAGAGACGGGAGCTCGAGGCACTTAAGAAACAGCAAAGGGAATATTGAACGATGGAGTTGGAGCTTTGTTGGCCAGAAATAGACGCAAGTGCCGTGCGTGCAGAGATTTGCAATCGGGTGGTTGAGCGGGTGGCGCTTCTGCAAGGAGGTCCTAATGAAATCAAATAATTTTTCTGCTGGAGCCTTAGTAGTAGCCGGATTTCTGTTTGTTTCAGGCTGCGCGGGCGGTGAGTTGACCACTCGCGAAAAGGGCGCCGGTATCGGCGCACTGGGCGGCGCTGCGGCCGGAGGGATCGTCGGGGCCGCGGTAGGTCATCCCGGCGCCGGCGCGGCGATCGGTGGCGCGCTCGGACTCGGCGCCGGCGCTCTGGTGGGAGATCAGCTCCAAGGTCAGGAAAACAAACAGAAAGAGCAACAAAAAGCGATCGATCAACAGCGCGGTGAAATTGAAAAAAATCGTGCGCTCATTGAAGAGTTGCGAAAACGTAATATCGAGGCGAAAGAGACCAGCCGGGGTGTCATGGTCAATCTCCCGAGCGTGAACTTCGAGTTCGACAGCGCGGATTTGACGAGCGACGGCAGGAATAAGGTCAATCAGATCGCCGATATCATCAAACGCGACGCGCCCAACCGGCGTATAACGGTAGAGGGCCATGCCAGTCGCGAAAGCGCCGCACAAGAGGCCTATAATCAGCGCCTTTCCGAACGGCGCGCCAATACCGTGGCCGATTCGTTAGAGCGTAGCGGCGTCAATGGCCGGAACATTTCGGCCCAAGGGCTAGGAACCCGGGCGCCGGTGGCGTCAAACGACAGCGAAAGCGGGCGGCAGCAAAACCGCCGGGTCGAAGTGACCATCGAAAACTAGTCCGGACGGTCGAAACGCGGCTCGGTGCCCGCGAGCAAACGTTTGATGTTGTCACGATGGCGCAGGATTACCATCGCGCCGAGAAAAACGCCGAGCGCGACAAGTTCCACTGAATAGGAAAAGGCCCAGAGCGAGATCGGCGCCGCGAGCGCGGCCGCGATGGAACCGAGAGAAACTGTTCGACTGCAAAAAACAGCCACTGCAAAAGCAAGAGCCATAACCGCGGTTCCCAGCGGCGCCAGCGCGAGCAAAGCTCCAAAGGCTGTTGCGACTCCCTTCCCACCGTGAAATTTTAGAAATAGCGGATACAGGTGGCCCAGAACTGCGGCGATAGCGACCAGCGCGAGCGCGGCGTCGTTTATTCCAAGCCGTTGGCTGATATACACCGGGGCGAGACCTTTAGCCGTATCCGCCAGCAACGTCAGTAGACCGAGTCCCTTGCCAAGCACGCGTGCGACGTTGGTCGCGCCGATGTTGCCGCTGCCGGCATCTCTCACATCAACCCCAGCCAGTCTGCCAAGAATAAAACCGCTCGGTACTGAGCCGATAAGATAAGCGAATATTGTAAGTAGGAATGTCAACACGGATCGACCACGAAACAAATCTACTCCGACTTCGACTTAAATCCGCTTAGGCTACACGCCCACGCCATGCCAAAGCTGGTTTTCGTACATCGGGTTTCCGATTCTGGCACGAATTAAGGTTCGTCATCGGGGCCAACCACGGGCTTGAGACTAAAAAGCCCCACACGGCGAATTCCGTGCGGGGCCCTGCACCATTAATTTTAGAAACTTTTTACTTCGCCGGCCGTTTGTAAAAATCGGGGTTCATTTTGCTTGTCGTGCCGGACTTAGCGAGCTCCTCCTCGAACATCTTGCGGATGTTTGGATCCTCGTCGAAATACTCGATCTGATTACCGCCAGCTTTGACATCTTTATCGACTTTGGTGATATCACCGAAGCCCTCGCCCAGGCTGTACTTGATGCCTCCCAGACGCGGCGGCAGATAACGCGCCCCGGTGGCACCGGTGTTGAAATGCTGGTGCCACATCATCGCCGGCGGCGTAAAAACGCTGCCGTCCTGCCAATCATAGCGCTTGGGCTCCTCACCCTGTCGCCAAAACATCGAGAAGCCTTTGCCTTTGATGATGATGACGTTAAAACCGGGGCCATGGCGGTGCGCCTTTTTGTAAGTGCCCACGGGAAATTCCGAGATGTGCGCGGCCATCGAGCCGCTGGCCATTTCCAACATGACGTTCTTTCCCCCGCCACCGCGCTCCACCCAATCCTCCAGGGCAAAACTGCGCGCGTCGGCGATGAAGTTAGTGTCCCAAACCCGGCCCGGATAGGCTTTGCCCTTGCCGCTGAAATATTCCGGATCGCCATCAAAGCGCTCGGTGAAATCCCGCGGCGTATTGAAGACGAAGTCCGCATTATGAAAAAGGTTGAACACGATCGGCATGCTGTTGACGGAAAAAAACCGCGCGGGCTCATCGCCCGAACCGTTGAAATGCTGGTACGTGCAATTGAGCGGCAAAGCGAACAAGCTGCCATCGTGCCATTCAAAAGTCGTCTTGGCGCCCTTATCGTTCCAGATCGTCGTGGCGCCGCGGCCCTTCAAGACAAAATGCAAGTCCTCATATAGGTGGCGCATCGCATTGAGCTTTTTCCCGGCGGGAATCTCACTCACATATGCGCCCGTCGCGCCCTCCGCGCCTTCCATGTTGATGAACGCGCCGCTCCCGCCGGTTCTATCCCATGGCTTCAGCTCGACTTTTTTCAAATCCTGAACGAAAAACGTTTTCATGATCGGAATTCCCTCACCCAATTGCCATTTGTCGTAGTAGGGAATGTTATCCATCACAGTGCTGTCCATTTGAGCCGCTGGCTTCGACATAATCTCCTCCAAAAGTTCGCTTGGTTAATATCGTATACGATTGTCAAAAGCAAGCTAGCGTGATCGTCGTTTTACCTCGTACACAGCCAATTTTACGAAGGAAAAGGGTGCCGCAGCATTGACAACGCGGGCCAAACTCTACTAAATGGCACGGTAAAGTTAACCACGTCGGCTCGTAGCCGAACGGTTAGCAGCTAAGCATATTAAAATAAGGAGAGTCCTCTTGGCTACAGACGTTGAAGCGCCCATGGTTGGTAAAATCCTGAAGATCGAAAAAAATCCCGGCGATCACGTCGACGAAGACGAAGTGATCATTGTGATGGAAGCGATGAAGATGGAGATTCCGATTGTCGCCCCGGTTACCGGTACTTTGAAAGAGGTTAAAGTTGCGGTCGGTCAAGCCGTCGAAGCCGAGCAAACGCTCGCCGTGATCGAGTAGCCCCGCAAAACAAAGCCCGCGCTATCGGTTTGTTATCGTCGAGGAGAAAACATGGATACTTGGACGTTCGGCTGGACATTGGCGCTAATCGGCATGTCCGGCACTATGCTCGTACTTTGGGTCCTGAGCCTCCTCATTCTTCTGATCCGAAAGGTTTTCCCGCCTCCGGCAGCGGCACCAAAGAAAGGTTAGTTTTCACCGCATGGAATCCGCGCTCGTCTCCGGTATCCAAGGTTTGTTTCTTGGGGTATCAAATCTCAATTTAGGTCACGTCGTCATGATCCTAATTGGATCTGTGCTGCTCTATTTGGGCATTCGCAAGGGGTACGAGCCTCTTCTCTTAGTGCCCATCGGATTCGGCGCGATCCTCGTCAATATCCCTCTGTCGGAGATGATGGCTGAGGGTGGCTTCATCCGATTCTTTTACGACACCGGTGTGCGCACCGAAATTTTCCCGCTGCTTATTTTTGTCGGCATCGGCGCCATGACCGATTTCCAGCCACTACTGGAAAATCCCAAGATCATCTTGCTCGGCGCTGCCGGCCAATTCGGCATCTTTATCACGCTATTGCTCGCGCTCGCGCTCGGTTTCGACAAGCTGGACGCTGTTGCGGTCTCGATCATCGGCGCTTGCGACGGTCCGACCGCGATTTACGTGAGCTCAAAATTCGCTCCTCACATGCTCGGCGCCGTCTCGGTAGCCGCTTATTCCTATATGTCTCTGGTGCCGCTCATCCAACCGCCGATCATGCGCGCTCTCACCACTGAAAAGGAACGCATGATCGTCATGGGCGCGGTAAAGCAACCGATATCGCAAACGACGAAAATCATGTTTCCCATCGTCGTGACCATTTTCGCGTCCATCCTCGCTCCCAAAGGGGCGCCGCTGATCGGCACCGTCATGCTGGGAAATCTCATGAAGGAGTGCGGTGTCGTCGACCGATTGAAGCGCGCATCGGAAAACGAGATCGCCAACATCGTCACGCTTCTTCTTGGGCTCTGCATCGGCGCGACCATGGAAGCGGACAAATTTCTCCGCTCCCAAACTCTGATCGTCCTAGCGCTCGGCTTTGTCGCCATCAGCCTCGACACCGCCGTTGGAATCCTTTTCGGCAAGCTCATGTGCTTGCTCACCGGAGGTAAAATCAATCCGCTCATCGGAGCCGCGGGCATCTCAGCATTCCCGATGTCGGCCCGCGTGGTTCAAGCCGAAGGCCAAAAATACAACAAGAAGAGTTACCTCCTCATGCATGCCATGAGCGCCAATGCGGGCGGGCAAATCGGCTCGGTCATCGCCGCCGCCGTCATGCTCTCCGTGCTTCAGGGCATGGGCATCGTCGGTCAATGATTTAACATGGCGCAGACTCGAGAAGATCTGGAAAAACGACTTGCCGCGCTCGAACAAGTGGCGCTCGACGCCGATCCCAAAACATCCGCCAAACAACACTCGGAAGGCAAGCTTACCGCGCGTGAACGGGTCGATAAATTGCTCGATCCCGGCACTTTCGTCGAAGAGTTCATGCTGGCCGAAACGCAATGCCGCGATTTCGGCATGGCCGAAAAGAAATTGCCGTCGGACGGGGTCGTCACGGGGTTCGGCAAGATCGACGGCAGACCCGTCTATGTTTATGCGCAGGACCGCGCTGTTCTGGCGGGAAGCGTGGGCAGTGCGCATGCGGAAAAAATTGCTTATGTGATTCAAACCGCGCGCAAGCTCGGCGTGCCGGTCATCGGACTTAACGATTCAGCCGGCGCGCGCATTCAAGAAGGGCTATCCGTCACCTCGGCCATCGGAAAAATTTTCTACGAGAACAGCATCGCGTCGGGTTGTATTCCGCAAATCTCCGCGATCATGGGACCCTGCATCGGCGTCGGCTCATATTCGCCGGCCCTGACCGACTTCATCATCCAGGTGCAGAACAGCAGCCAGATGTTTATAACCGGCCCGGCGGTGATCAAGGAAGTGCTAGGCGAAACGGTCACCATGGAAGAGTTGGGCGGAGCCAAGATTCATTCAGAAGTTTCCGGCGTGACCGACCTGGTGGCGAAAAACGACGACGAATGTTTGGCGCTGATTCGACGGCTGGTCGGTTTCCTGCCGATGAGCTTCGAATCCACGCCGCCGCGCAAAGATCCACATGATGATCCAGCGCGCTCACTCGACGCCCTGGAGAAAATTGTCCCCGAAGACACCAAGCGCGCCTACAACATCCTCCAGGTCATCAAAGCCCTCGTCGACGGCGGCGACTTTTTCGAGTTGAAAGCAAAGTTTGCGCGTAATTTGGTAACAGGCTTCGGACGCTTGGATGGTTATTCCGTCGGCTTTGTCGCCAATCAACCGATGTTTCTCGCCGGCAGCCTGGACGTCGACGCGTCCGACAAAGCCGCCCGCTTTATTCGCTTCTGCGATGCCTTCAATATCCCGGTGATCACGTTAATGGATGTGCCGGGCTTTTTTCCCGGCAAGCAGCAAGAGGAAAAAGGCATTATCCGGCACGGCGCCAAAATGCTCTACGCCTACGCCGAAGCGACCGTGCCAAAGATCACGGTCGTGCTACGCAAAGGTTACGGCGGCGCCAAGCAGGCTCTCTGTACGCGCGAGATGGGCGCCGATCAGCTTTTGGTCTGGCCGGGGGTCGAACTGGCCGTGATGGGTGGCGGCGGCGCCGTGAATGTGCTCTACCGGCGCGAAATCGAGCAATCGACCGATCCGGCGAAAACCCGCGCGGAAAAGATTGCCGAATATCAAGAACGCTTCAACGGGCCCTTTGAAGCGCTGTCAAAGCAATTCGCGCAAGCGGCGATACGACCGCAGGAGACGCGCAAGCGGCTTGTTCAGTGTTTGGAAATCTTACGCCACAAAAAAGAGGAGCGACCGAAAAAGAAGCACGGCCTCATGCCCCTGTAGCATAGCTTCGCGTCCCCGTTGCGTCTTCGCATGGAACAGGGAGCGATACAAAAAAAGTGCTACCCTTTTCTGGTTCGCTTTCTACCCAAATTCGCCCCCCATGCGCTTCGACAACCTTCTTGCAGATGGCAAGGCCAAGCCCGGTACCGCTGTGGCTGGATTTTTCGCCGGCGCTGAGTTGCCGATACGTATCGAAGATGCGATCGAACTCATCAAAAGGAATGCCAACGCCCGAATCTTTGACCCACCAAACCACTTCTGCATCACCCCATCTGCGCGCCCCGATCAAAATTTCGCCGCTGCTTTGAGTAAATTTGAAAGCATTGCTCAGCAAGTTCTCCAGAACTTGGCTGATGCGCCGGACATCGACAGTGAGCGGCGGCAAGTCGTCACTGATCTCTGTTCTAAAGACGATTCGTTTCTTGTCCGCTTCGATGCTATGCTCGAGAAATCCGTCCTGTAGGAGCGCTTTCAGATCCGTCGGCGCCTTGATCAACTCCAGTTTGCCGGCGTCGATTTTCGAGATATCGAGAAAGTCGCTGATATGACCGATCAAACTCTTGCAGCTTTCTTGCACCTTCCAGAGCCATTTACGTTGCTGCTCGTTGACCGGACCAAACAGACCATCGCGAATCGAATCAGTGATGGAGACCATATTGGAGAGCGGAGAACGCAGGTCGTGCGCCACCATAGCGGTAAAATCCGCCAGGGCTTGCTCCGCCCGCGTGCGTTCATCAATCTCCCGGCGCAGATCATCGTTCGCTTGCACCGTGGCGCCATAGAGTCGTGCGTTTTCTAGAGCCAGCGCGATCTGGCGCGACATGGCCTGAAGAAAATGCCTTTCGTCAGCTCCAAAGGAGTGAGTCTCACGCTTCATCAGCGTAATCGCCGCACGCAACGGCGATTTCAACCACAGCGGCAAAACCGCCAGTGATTGGATCTCACCCTTGGCGGCGGCAAAGCCAGCGTCGTCGTCGAGGTCGTCGATATACTGGGAATTCTCACACAACCATACGTGGCGCGAGAATTCGCTGCCGAGCTTCATCCAGTCAATCTCCGATTCCCCGCGCGCGCAGGATTCGTGGGCAACGCCGTAGAACTTGCGACCTTCCACCTGCTCAGAAAAATACAAGAAAGCGAAATCGAATGCGCTGGTCGAGATCAAGCGATTCAAGCCCCGCTCAATGACCTGCTCCACGGAAAGCGTTTCGGCAATCTCCTGCGACACGAGGTTGAGCGCTTCCACTTGACCGGTATAGGCGAGCATTTGCTCCTCGCTCTTACGCAATGAGGTAATGTCGCGAGTGATAGTCGCCGCCCCGACAATGTTTCGGTGCACGTCCCGAATCGGCGAAAGCGAGGCCGAGACGTCGAAAACCTGCCCTCCCTTGCGCGTTCTTTTGCTCTCATAACGATTGATGCCGCGACCCTGCTTGACGACCTCCAATAGTTCGGATACTTCGTCGTGGTGACTGGTGGGAATCAGCCGGAAGATGGATTGGCCGACTGTCTCCGCAGCCGAGAAGCCATAGGTCGTTTCCGCGCCGTCGTTCCACGAAGTGATGAGTCCATCCAAAGTCATACCGATAATCGCTTCCTCGGATGACTCTACAATCGCCGCCAGGCGAGAACGCTCCTCTTCAGCGTGCACTCGTACGTTGACGTAACCGACGACAAATTTGCTGCCGATCAGCCATGCCAGCGTACCGGCCATCACCGTGACCAGCGCGAGCCACATCAAATTCCGCATCAAAGCGCGATTCACCTGGTCGAAGGCCAAAATTTTGGGGATTCCCACCATGACATAGATCTGACCGGCCATCGGATTTGTCGCGAGCGACTTGAGAGCGTAGATCCGTTCAACTCCGTCCAATCCGGTTAACTCGCGCGAGACCTGGGCGCGCAAGCGCAGCATTTCAAACAAGGGAGCATCCGGGATATGCTTGCCCACCCATTTTTCAGATTCCGGCGATCTGGCGAGCAGAATGCCGTTGCTATCGACAATGGAAAGAACCACGCCGGCGGGAAGTTGACTTTCAGTCGCGAGCTGGTTGATCCAACGGATATCCAGTGCGGCAAACATCACGGCGCGAGTACTCTCATCAGCGGAAAACACCGGAAAAGCGAAACTCAAACTCTTTCGGTTGAGGGTTTCTCGAACAGTGAAGTCACCGATCGCAAAACCGCGCACCGCCAACGCCCGTTGAAAATTACTTGATCGTTCCACGCTATCGCCCAGCTCTCCGGTCTCGGCACGGCACTTCACGGCACCGTTGGCATCAGCGACCCCGAGGTCGGCGTAGAGATTGTTATGGTCGACAAAACGTTTGAGAAAATTTCCGCATTGGGCTGCGTCGCCTTTCATGACATCGGGTGTATCGGCGAGTAACGTAAGTAGTTGTCTGGCCGAATCGATGAAGCGAGCCTCGCGGAGCGCAACATTTTCGGCAATTTCCCATGCGCTTTCTTGCGCCTCCGCCAAACGCAAATCGCGGGCAACTTTCGCCTGATAGAGAATCAAACCAAAAATCGGCAAAACCACGATCAGAATCATGATCAGCAGTCTCCGCCGAAGTTCTCGCAGGAACGATTCCGTCGCTTGAAATATGATCCGGTCAAGTTTCCACATGGCTGCGATTCGATTTTACTGAGATTTTACGGAATGAATTCACGGCGGAACCAGGGTGGGCTCCAATAATCGATCAAGGTTTGCTATCTCCCTTCACCGCGCTTTCCGGAGACTCCTCACGCGCCTCGATCCAACGCGTGAGCTGGCTTTCGCGCACGCGCCACTGGCCGCCCACTTTGAACGCGGGTAACTCATTGCGCCGTATCATGCGCTGCAATGTTCGCGTGGATACCTGAAGCAAGTCCGCCGCTTCGGGCAGGGTCAACAGCCGGAGACCTTGGAGCGTATTGCTCATCTTGCAACTCTACTGATGCTTTGAGCAATGAGAGTGCCACTCAATACCGAAACTCAAGGTCCTGTTTTTACTAGCATACTACTCTCCTTCCCACGGAAGCCGGTACAGAATTGGACAAGTCACGACGTCCATGCGAGCTAGCAGACGAAGCGCAACGGGAACGAGAAAGCTTGTCAAAAATGCGAATTTACGAGGCGCGAAGCTCGCCGCGCAGGAATTGGTCAAGGAGTTTCCGGGATGATCGAAATCACATAACATCTACTGCTGGTAAAGAATTTCTCCGGCATTGGATGGATCGTAGCCGCCGAGCGCGCTAACGGCTCGTTTAAATTCATCGGAGCGAATGATTTGCATCAACTTAGCGCCGCGCGGCGAATCGTAGAAACGGCGGGCAATCACAAGGTCGTACTGCTCATCGCCCACGGCAATAAAATCCAACCCTAAAGCCGTCGCGGCCGCGCGCACGCCGAGACCGGCGTCGGCGAGATCGCTGGCGACAGCGACGCCGACCCCCATGTGAGTAAACTCTTCGCGATCGTAACCGGCGATGGCCTCGGGATCGATTCCGAGTCTTTTAAGTTCATGATCCAACAGCACGCGCGTGCCGGAACCGGCTTGGCGATTGACAAAGCGCATGCCCGCTTTAACAAGATCTTTGAGTCCGGCCACGGATTTGGGATTGCCGCGCGCCACGAGTATGCCCTGCTCGCGTTGCGCCAGATGAACTAAAACCAGCGGGACTCGGGGGATCACTCTTTTTATGTCAGGAATATTATAAGAGCCGCTTTCCGTATCGAGGAGGTGCGTGCCTCCCATGTGGGTTTCGCCGCGTTCCAGCGCGAGCAAGCCGCCCAGACTTCCGACGTTGGTGGCGGCAATCTTGAGCTCCGGGTGACTGCGCTTCAGTTGATCCTCGAGCACGCCAATGGCGAGATCGTGGCTGCCGGTGCAGAGAATCGTATTCTCGATATCTTGGACCGGCCGAAGCAGTTCGACCTCGACTTCCTCACCGGCATTGAGCCCCTCGACCAGGCTTGGAATGCGCAGCAAACCGTCGGCATGAACCATTGTAGTAATGACGCCCGCGCCGCGCGCCAGCGGCACCGCCACGAGTTTTTCACCGACCCGTCCCAAAGTGACGCGCAGAAATTCCTCGAGTCCGAGATGGGAGGCGATTTTCTTCGGTACGACGGCGCGCACGCTGGCGTGAACCGGCGCCGCGGAGCCGAGAAATTTCTCCAGCGCCGGGCGCAAAATTTCCCGCGCGATGACGATGGCAGAAACCGGATAACCGGGAACGCCCAGCACCGGTTTGCCCTGCACGCGGCCTAAAACCGCCGGCTTGCCCGGCATGACGTCGATGCCGTGGGCCAGCAGTTCTCCCGCTTCTGCGACGATATCCGCGGTCAAATCATGCTCGCCGGCAGACGATCCGGCAATGATGGTGACTAAATCACATTCCAACGCCGCGCGCCTGACAGCGCTGTCGAGCACGGCTGAATCGTCGTGCGCGCGCGGATACTTTACCGGCGCTCCGCCCCACTCGCGCACGAAAGCAGCGAGCACGGTGGAATTGAAATCGATCACCGCGCCCGGTTTGGTTTCTTCGCCCGGTTGGATCAATTCATCGCCGGTCGGAATAATGCCGACTTTCGGACGCGCTTTGACACGAACGGTGGTATGCCCGGCAGCCAGCAATGCGCCCAAGTCGTAAGGGCGCAGCCGATGGGAGCGCGGCAACAGGAGTTCAGTCGCGACCACGTCCTCGCCGACCAGGCGTACGTGGTTCCACGGCGCCACCGACTCGAAGATTTCCACCGTACGTTCGTCGATTTGATGCACTTTTTCGATCATGACTACGGCATTGGCCCAGGTTGGCAGCGCATTTCCGGTATCGACGTATTGGAATACGCCCGCACCGGGCGAATCGCCGCGGAGGCTAAATTTCTTGCCAATAAACTCCGTGGCGCCAAAGGTATCTTCCGCGCGCACGCAAATACCGTCCATTGCCGACGCGTGATAATGCGGCGAAGAAATTTTTGCGAAAATCGGTTGCGCCGTAATGCGATCGAGTGCCTCTTCGACGGCAATCTCTTCGGCGCCGAGCCTACTGGGATCGACAGTTGAAAGAAACAGCTCCCGTGCATCGGTGAGCGGGGTTTTCTTGAGGTAACGTTTTCGCGCCATGGCCTTTGGCAATCTCGTGTTTCGAGTTTCGAGTCTCGGGTTTTTCTTTCCGAGCCAGAACACGAAACTCGCGACCCGATACTAAAAAAGGATCACTTCCACCTCTTCGCCCTGCTCCAACCCGTCTTGATTCATGTCGATTCGCACCATGCCGTCCGCTTTCACCAACGTGAAAATCGCGCCGGACTTGCTCGGTAGCGGCACCGCGGTTAACCGATTTGCTTCGCCTTCGAGGGTCACACGAACGTAGTCTTCCCGGCCGATTTGCGAGGCGATGTTGGTCTTCAATTTAGCTTTGACGGTCCTTGCGAAACGTCCAAGCGCTTCGATGCTTTCGCCGCCGAGACGGCGGATCATCGCTGCCGCGAAAAGATCGAAAATCACCAGAGCGGATACGGGGTAACCGGGGAGTCCGAGAATCGGCTTGCCGCATGCCTTGGCGAAGATCGTCGGCTTGCCCGGCGCGATGGAAATACCGTGAAAGATAAATTCAGAATCGGGAAAAGACAAAATCGTTTCGAGGGCGATATCTTTCGCGCCCATGGAACTGCCGCCCGAAAGCAAAACCAGATCGCCCCATTCAAGGGCTGCGCCGATTGCTTGGCTAAGCGCGCCGCGATCGTCGCGAACAACGCCCCAGTCGCGCAATTCACCGCCGCACTCTTCGATCAAACCGGCCAGGGAATGTTGGTTGATGTTGCGCACCTGGCCGGGAGCAGGCACGGTGTCTGCGTCGACAATCTCGTCTCCGGTCGAGATCAACGCGACGCGCGGGCGCCGGTATACCGGGATGGACGATATGCCGACGCCGGTCAACGCGCCCAGGTCATGAGCGCGCAATCGCCGGCCGCGCTGAAAAACCAATTCTCCTCGTTTGATGTCGTCGCCGATCTGAATGACGTTTTGCCACGGCGACACACCGCGATGAACTTCGACAAGGCCGCCCTTGGTTTCATCCGTATACTCGACCATCACGACAGCATCGCTCTCCGGCGGCATCATGCCGCCGGTTGAGATCCGCATGGCTTCGCCGGCGGCCAGCGGTTGCGCGGCCTCTTTGCCCATCTCCACGACGCCCGCAAGTTTCAAGTAAGCCGGCAAGCTTTGACTTGCCCCGAACGTATCCTTCGCTTTGACGGCGTAACCGTCCATCGCCGCGCGATGGAAATGCGGCAGGTCGACCGCCGAATAAAGATCCTCGGCCAATACCCGAGCGCGTCCTTTGACCGAAGCGGTACGCTCCGTCTCAACGGGCTCGACGCCAAGCAATAATCGCAGTGCCTCCTGCGGAGCCAAGACCTTAAAAAATGTTTGCGCCATACTCGCGGATCATAAGCAGAACAACCTGTGGAATCAAATCTAAAAACTCCCCGGCCGCGCGCTTGACAGGGCGTGGGCTTAGGCAGAAAATCACGCCCGCGAACCGCAGGAGGAAAAACTTATGAAATTGAAAAGGGTCTATCACATGGGCATACCCGTGGATAATCTCGAGCGCGCCAAGGATTTCTACTCGAACGTCCTCGGTATGGAATATCTCGGCCGCGTCGGCGGCAATCCGAGCAATCCGGATTCATTTCCGGTCCACGGTGTAGCGCAAAAACTCGACCGATTTCGCTGCGGCGATGACGACGTTGTCCTTTTCGAAAGGCCGCGCGCGATCGAGCGCGATGCGCTCGACGAAGACGGCATCACGCATCAAGCATTCGACATGGCCTGGGAAGATTACGACGAGGCGCTCAAGACCGCCAAGGAACTCGGCAAATATCACCGCAGGGTGGAACGTGACAGCGGCAACACCATTTACATGTTCGACTCCGAGGGTAATTATTTGGAACTGCATTTCCCCCGGCCCGGCGGCAGACGGGCCCGTCAGTCGGTCTGAACTAATCCCTCACCAAACGGCGGAGCGTGTATTCATTTCAACCGCGGCATTTGGAGCAAAGTGAAGGACCGATTCGTCGCTCGAAAACATTGAGAAAGGGCTTATGAACCAACCCGTCAAAATTTCCATCGGCGCAACTTCGAAACGAGTCGATATCGCCAACATCGTCGCCCTGACATTTTTCAATAATGTGGAGTTGCCGCGCCAATCCCAGCTCAACGTCGCCATGGGCTGGCGCGACTCCGAGCTTGGCGGCACCGGCCCGGCGATTCTCATCGACAAAAAACGCTTGAACTTCGGCTTCGGCAACCCAGTCGGTCTCTCGGCGATGGCCTATCTCGGCCGCGGCTTCTATAAGAAAAAAATACCACTTCGGGCCATCGGCGTGTTTCCTACCTGGGACCGGCTGATCTTCGCCGTGCGCAAAGACACCGGCATCGAGTCTCTCGAAGACGTAAAGCGGCAAAAATATCCATTACGCATCTCGACGCGCCGCCGGGGCAAGCTGCAAACAACGGTCTATGCCATCGAGGAGGTTCTCAAGGCCTACGGCATGAGCTTCAAGCAAATCGAAAGCTGGGGCGGTAAAGTCATGGAAGCGGCATCACCGAGCAGCAAGGAGCGCAAGGATCATATCCAATCCGGCAAAGCCGACGCGGTCTTCGATGAAGGCGTCAAAAGCTGGGGAACCACGGCGCTCAACTCGGGCATGCGCTTCTTGCCGGTCAACGACGGCGCGGCGCGCCACATGTCGAGGCTTGGATTTCCCAGCGCCATGCTGACACAAAAGCACTATCCCAAGCTGGAGCGCGACCTCCGCTGCGTCGATTTCAGCGGCTGGACATTTTTCTGCCATGCCGGCCTCCCCTCGGAAATCGCCTACGGTATGGCCAAAGCCGTCGATCTTTGCCATAAGCAGATTCCAGTGGATCATTTCGATAAACGGCCGATGACGATGCTTGAATTTTGTCGCGGCGGCGAAGCCGGACAGTTGAATATTCCGCTCCACCGTGGGGCGAGGAAATACTTTCGCGAGAAAGGGTATCTGTGATGTTCCGGAATGTCGTGAGAATGGTCATCGTGTTGCCGATGCGAAAATTTCTTCCCGCGTTGGCCGTTTTTTTGCCGTTACTGTGGCACGTCGAATCGGAAGCGCAAAGCGCAGCGGAAGCGAAACTTGCCGTACTGGAAAAACTTTCGCCGCAGGAGCGCCAGCAGCGCCTGTACGAAGCGGCCAGGAGCGAAGGGGAGGCGGTCATCTATGCCAATATGGATGTCTCCGCGATGAAGCCGCTCACCGACGGATTCATGAAGCGCTATCCCGGCGCCAAGGCGACCAGCGTGCATTTTTCCGGCGCCGCTATTATCACACGGCTCGAGACGGAAGCGCGGGCGGGCAAGCCCATTTCCGATGTTGTTTTGAGCGGTCAACTTGGCGTGTTGGGTTTGATGGGCAAAAGGATCGCCGCCCGCTATCGCTCCCCTGAAAGTGAATTTTACCGCGAGGGACTCAAGGACAAAAACGGCCTGTGGACGGCTTACATGACCAACGTCATGGTGAGCGCCTACAATACCCGTCAAGTGAAGAAAGAAGATGCGCCGCGCGCAGTCGAAGATCTTTTAAAGCCGCGTTGGAAAGGCAAGCTGACGATGGATAATCAGTCCTACGTGTGGTTCGGCACCATGCTGCAATATCTCGGCGAGGAAGCCGGCTTGCGTTTTATGAAGCGGCTGAACGAGCAGAGTATCGCGCACCAGCGGGGACGCCGGCTCATGACTCAACTCGTCGCCGCCGGCGAATTCGACCTGGCGGTGGAGACGAATTTGAATTCCGTCCTCACGCTGAGCCGGCAGGGAGCGCCGCTCGCGTTTGCGCCGATCCAGCCTTTTTTTCTGAGCCCTAGCCTGGTCTTCATGAGCGCCAACGCGCCGCGGCCTTACACCGGCGCGCTGTTCATCGATTATCTGCTTTCCGAAGAGGGCCAGAAAATCGTCGTGACCACCAATCGTATGCCGGCGCACGCCAAGGTCAAATCACCGGAAGGCCAACTTCTCGATGGCCAGGACGTACGCACACCGGATATTTTTGATATCGGAAAGCGATACCAGGCCATCGGCAACCGTTATAGGGAGATATTCGGCGGAGCGCGCTAATAAAACTTTCGCCCAAATCGTTCAAAACGTTCAACGGCTGCGCTCCGTTCAACCCCCTCCTAACATCCTCCCCCACGGACGTGGGGGAGGAAACAGGTGGGGGATTGAACGATTTGAACGTCTTGAACGGTTTCCTCATTGCCTGGCTTCGGAAGGAAGTTGTTATGTCAAACAAACCGAAAATTACCTTGGGCTTGCCCGATCATTCCCGCTGTCGCGCGCTGATCGACGGCAAAATCGGCGTCGAAGGCTACGAACTCGCCATCGATCCGAACTTCACCACCTCGGGGGAGCGCCACTACAAATACCTTCACGGCCAGTGGGATGTCGGCGAGTGCTCGGCGGCGAGCCTGTTCCGCGCCATTGAAAAAGGCCAGGAGCTTCTCGCCCTGCCGGTGTTTTTTGAGCGCGGCCCGCGCCAGCGCAATATCTATCACTGTGCTGATCGCCTTAAGCATCCCTCCGAGCTGAAGGGAAAAAAATTCGGCTGCTTTCGCTACGGCGCCACCGCCGTGGTCTGGGCGCGCGGCTATCTGCTCGACGCCCACGATATCAAGACAACCGATATGCAATGGTTTGTTTCAGGACGGGAAGTCTTCATCGGCCACGAGCTGCCGGTCAAAGTGCAGCGCATCGAACCGCCGCCGCCCTTCGGCGGCGAAAAAGTCGTGCTTTCAAAAATGCTCCACGACGGCGAATTGCACGGCGCCGTTGTGCCCGGCGATTCGGGCTATCTCGGCTTATTCGGCGGCGGTGAAACGCCCAAGATGATGGCCGCCTATTCCGGCGTGAAGCCGCTCTTTGAAAATAACCAGGAGATTATCGATTATACGAAAAAGACCGGCATCAACCCGATCATGCATATCGTATCGATTCGCAAGGAAATCGCCCAACGCTATCCCGACCTTCCGGCGAAGCTCACGCGCGTGTTCATGGAGGCGCGCGACGCGGCCGCCCCGTACATGGCGCCGGACGAAGTCGCGGGTTACGCGAAAGAGCGCGACGTATTGGGAGAAGACCCGTACGCTTACATGATCGGCGCGAACGAAAAGCGCTCCCTCGCCGCGCTCAATCGCTATCAGATCGAGCAGGGCCTGATGAAAACAATGCTGCCCATGGACGATCTCTTCGTCGGTCATGTGTGATCAGGAGGTCGGAGTGTGAAGTTCCGATTTGTCTTATTCGTTCTATCGGCCGTATCCGTCGCCTTCGTCCAAACGACGACGGCGCGCGCCGCGACGGTCGAGGACTCCGCCAGAACCGAAGGCGAGGTTGTGCTCTACAGCTCGCTCAACAATGAGCAAATCGTCACCCTGGTCGACGCCTTCAAGAAAAAATATCCGTTGATCAAGCCGTCCTTTTATCGCGGCACCAGCGAGCGCGTGCTGCAGCGTGCCAACACCGAAGCCAAGGCCGGGCGTTTCGCCGTCGATGTCGTCACTTCGGCGGGGTTTCAAGTCCAGCTGCTGAAGGAGTCGCGGCTGACGCAAAGATTCGTTCCGCCTGAGGCGTCGTCCTATGACGACGGCTTCAAAGACCCCGACGGCCACTGGGTGAGCGTGCATTCACTGCTGAACTCCATGGCCTATAACACTCAGCTCGTGCGCCCAAACGAGGCGCCGAAAAAATACGAAGACCTGCTGGCGCCGCGCTGGAAGGGCCGCCTCGGCGTCAACCTGCAAGATCCGGAGTGGTACGTCAATCTTCAGCGGCGTTGGGGCAAAGAGAAGGCGCGAAATTTTCTCAAAGCACTCGCCGCGCAGCAGCCGGGGGTGCGCGACGGTCACAACATTACCGCGCAACTGTTGGCCGCGGGGGAGTTTCACGCCGTCACCAACACCTACGCGCACATCGCCGCGCGCATCAAGGGCCAGGGCGGCCCGGTGCAGTACGTCTTCGACGAACCGGTAATTACCTATGTTCACCCTATCGCTTTGATGAAGAGCGCGCCCCATCCCGGCGCCGGAAAATTGTTGATCAGTTTCATTCTGTCCGTCGAAGGCCAGCGCATGCTGCGCGATCAGGGCCGGATCCCCAGCCACCGCGACATCGATCCGCAAGTTTTTTCGCTGCGCAACGTAAAACTCTTCGCCAGCGATCCGCGCCTGGCCAAAGAATACGGACCGGCCGGCGAAGAACTCCGGTCGATCTTCGGCTCACGTTGAACCTTTGAACCTTGAACCTTTGAACCGCATTTGACGTTTTGAACGTCTTGAACATTTTGAACGATTTGAACGATGATGATATCGAGGCGACAATGACGAATTTGTTTCCGGCCCAACGCGCGACTCCCCTGCCCGGCGGCTACATGGGCAAGATTCTCCGGGTCAATCTCACCACCGGCGCGCTAATGGACGAAAATCTGCCCGAAGAGCCGATTCTCAAAAAATTCATCGGCGGCCAGGCCCTGGCGTTATACATCTTAATGAACGAATTGCCGCTCGACGCGGCGCCTTTCGGCCCGGAGAACAGCGTCGTCATGATGACCGGACCGTTGACGGGCAATGGATTTACCCCCGGCGGCACCAAGATGACGGCGGTCTACCTGAGCCCGCTCACGAATACGACCCTCGGGCGCGGCGCCACTAGCGGTTACTGGGGAACTTATCTCAAGGCTGCGGGCTACGACGGCGTTATCCTCAATGGCGCTTCGCCAAAACCAGTGTATCTCTACATCAAGGACGGCAAACCCGAGCTGCGCGACGCGGCGCAAGTCTGGGGCCTCGGCACCCGCGACACCGAGGATCGCTTGCGTGAAATCGTCGGCAACCGCGACGCCAGAGTGCTGTGCATCGGTCCGGCGGGAGAAAGCATGAATCGCGCCGCCATGCTGGCTAATGACTACAATCATTTCGCGGCGCACAGCGGCGGCGCAGTTTTCGGCTCGAAGAAACTCAAAGCAATCGTTGTCTCAGGCACGCTCAGACCGAGCTATCGCGACAAAGCAAAACTGGCCGATGCCGGCTTGCGCTGGCGCAACGTCTTGCAGCAACACGACGTCAAAAAAAAGAAAACCAAATACGGCCACGGCGATGCGTGGGGCGCGCTCAATAACTTGAACTGGCGCAGCACCGATCTGCAGCCGGCGCACATCGCCGGTTTCGCCGATAACGACGTCGTGCTCCGCCCGTGCTTTCAATGCGCGCGCATGTGCCCCTGGGACGCCAAGCTCGGCGAAGGCGAATTCAAAGGCACCGTGGTCCACTTCAACGCCGGCGGCGAATGGCTCGACACTTTTTTCAATCTCGGCATCAAGGGCAACGCCGTGCTGTACTTGGCAGAAAAGATCAACAATCTTGGTATCGAGTGCAGTCATTTCTCCTGCGGCGCCGGCGTCGCCTTCGAAGCCTGGGAAAAAGGACTGCTCGGTCCGGATCGCACCGACGGTCTGAAGCTCGAATGGGGCAACGTCGAAGCGGTGGACAAGCTCTTGGACATGGCGGCGCGGCGCGAAGGCTGGCTCGGCAACCTGCTCGCCGAAGGTCCGAAGCAACTCGCCGAAGCGCTCGGCGGCGACGCGCCCAATTGGGCCGTGCACACCAAGGGCGGCACGCCGGCCATGCACGAGTGGCGCCCACTGCTCGGACAGATGCTGCGCGAGCTGGTCGCCAGCGGCGGCATGAAACCGCAGGGCGGCGGCTCAAAAAATCCGCCGCCGGATTTACGCGACAAGGAAAATTGGGGTCCGCTCGAAATGGACAGCCCCGAAGGCTGGGTTTGGTCTCACGTGCTTTCGGAACAGTATAGACAGTTCACCGGCATCTTCGGCGGCTGCTGGTTCGCCCAGGAGAGCCACAAAAAGGACGGTCTCAACAGCATCGTCGATGCCTTCAACGCCATTACCGGCTGGAATTTTTCGATGGACGAAGCCCTCGCGGCCGGACACCGCAGCATGATTCTGCAGAGTCTCTTCGGCACCCAGCGCGGCTGGATCGCCGACTTCGACTGGCAGGATGTCGGTCCGAGATTTCTCGAACCGATCCCCGACGGCAAATACAAAGGTTTTACGATCGCCAAGTGGCTGCCGGATATGATCTGGGACTATTACAAACTGTCCGGAAGACACGAGCGAACCGGAAGGCCGTTCAAGGACACGCTCGAGAAATTGGGCTTGGAAGAATTTTCTGAGTGGAGCCAGTTGGACTGAATCACTTCCGGAGAAAGTCAGAAGAAAACGGACGACTCAACCCAAGAAGCCACAATTTAGCTAAGGCAATTCCTCCAGCAACCTGCTCGCATTCTTGATCGGATTTTTGATTCGCAGTCTCTTCTGCACGCACCAAACCCGCGCGGCGACCGGATGAACGACCGGGACACCTAAATCGGTTTCCACCGCGACAATGTCCTTCACCTGCCACGCCCCGGAACCGAGCAGATAAATGCCCTGGGCCGCAGGGTGTTTGTTGAATGAAGACTTGAGATGCTGGTAAATCGTGTCGCTGGAGATTTTGTCGGCTTCGTAGGGCGTCGTATTCATCCCTTCCATGCCCAAGACTTCGAACCCGGCATCGCTGAAGTATCGCGCGAAGAGCGAATTGAGTTTCTCGTCGTTGAAGTAGGTGCAGCCGACGAATTTCTTGATCCGCAAAGCGCGCAGCGCTTCGGCCTGCGACATGCCGGAAGTGAAGATTGGAATCTTGTACTTCGCTTCCCAACCACTGACTATTTCCTGCTCGGCCTTGTGGCCGCGCACCATGAACGGCGGCCCGCCTTCGGGATGGATCAGATCGACGCCGATTTCCGCAAGCTCGGCGACTTTGGCGTTATAGGTTTCCAGCGCGCCGAGATATCCCCGTTCTGAATGCTCCCTAATGCCGGCGTACATGGGAATACAACCGACGCCCTCCGGCAAGAGCCGAATAAATTCCACCAGAGAGCCCGAGCCGTAAGTCGGCTTCACAACGCCAACTGTCCCACGCCATGTTCCTGAAGACATCTTTCACCTCCAACGTTAGCCGCATGCTATTCGCTATCGACCGCGGAACACAAGACCTTGCCGACCATGCTCGCTCTCGCTCCGCTCGCAATCACAGCTAAACCAATGTCATCTCGAACGAAGTGAGAGATCTTTCCAAACTAAACCACTGCCCATTGGCACGTCACGGTTGACGGTCACAAAACTTAAATGATAAACCACCGCAAGTAGATTTTTACGCGCTCTCGAAAGGTCGCTTAATGGCAAAAAACCCGACAGACACTTTAACCCAGCAATACGGCAACCTCGTGCCCACCGGGCGACTCCTAGATGGCAAGCCGCGCAGCATTCTGTTCGACGCGACCAAATGCATCGGCTGCCGCCATTGCGTGCAGGCGTGCAAAGACTGGAACGACCATGACCGCACGAGCCTTTACGAGCTATCGGCGACCAATTGGATCACTATCGAGCCCCCAGTTCTCGAAGGCATGGCGCCAATTTGGGCGCGCAACAGTTGCATGCATTGCACGTTTGCCGCCTGCGCCGCCGTGTGTCCCGTAGAAGCGATCACAAAATATGAGGAAGGCCCGGTAGTCATCAACAAAGACGTTTGCATCGGCTGCGAATACTGCATCCACGCCTGCCCGTGGGAAGTCATCACCAAAAACGAGATCACTGGCAAGGCCAGCAAGTGCACCATGTGCAGCGACCGCATCAGCGAAGACAAACAACCCTTTTGTGTTCAGGCGTGCCCCACGAACGCGCTGGATTTCGGCTTCTCGGAGGAAATTACCGACAAAGCCAGGAAACAAGCAGAAGCCGTCGGCGGTTACATCTACGGTGACAAGGAAGCGGGCGGCGGCAGCGTGGTTTACATACTGAGAGACGGCAAAGAAAAATACGGCGTGCGCGCCATCGGTGCAGAAAAATTTCCCAAACACAAAATTCCGCTCGGTTTGATGCTCAAGGATCTCTTCACCCCGCGCTGCGGCGTCGCCGGCAAGATGCGCGCTCTCTGGCTCGCAATCATTCATCCGAAGCGGCTGCTCTATCGATATTTCTCGTGAGGACCAAAGAATTGTCCCGGCTCGCGTTCTTCAAATTGTTCCTTCCCCCTCGACGGGGGAAGGTCAGGATGGGGGTGCTACGCACATCAATAAAATTGACGGGCACCCCCACCTTGGTCCTCCCCCATCGAGGGGGAGGAAATCTGAACGAGAAAAGACAAATAGGAGGACTGCTCCCCTGTCTAGTTTTTACCATCATCATTTCGATATTCGATGTAGACGCCGTCCACGGCGAAAAAATCCGCACCGCGATTCCCCAGGCGAATCTGAATTACTTGTCTATTCACGTCGCCGATGCCAAAGGCTTTTACAAGGACGAAGGCCTCGATAACGAAACAGTGGTCATCTCGGGGCCGCTGTCCATCGCGGCCATGCTCAGCGGCGACGTGGACTACAGCGGCGCCGGAGGCAGCGGCATGCGCGCCGCGCTCAAGGGCGCGCCGATCAAAGGGATCATGTTTCAGGCTGACAAGGTGACTTTTTATCTGGTCGTCGATCCGAGCATCAAGAGCGCCGCCGATCTGAAAGGAAAGCGCATCGCCATCGGCAGCCCGGGCGACACCCAAGACCGGATCATGACCATGTTCGCCGAGCGCGGCGGCGTCGCGGCGCGCGACATCATTCGCATTTCCATGGGACCGGATACAAGCACCCGCGTCATGGCGGTCAAAACCGGCGCGGCGCACGCAACCACGGTCGACCCGGGCGGGCTCGTATTCGCGCAGAAAGAAGGTCTCGTCTCCCTCGGTTTCCTCGGTGATCTGTTCCCGATGCCATTTCAGGGGTTCGTCACCACGGAAAGAAAGATTCGCGAGAATTCAGTGCAGGTCAAACGCTGGCTCAAAGGCACTCTCCGCGGCCTCATGTTCGTGCGCGAGCGGCCGGAAGAATCCGTCGACCTCGGTATCAAAAAGCTCCAGCTTGGCAACGCCAATCGTTCGATGATCGTTGAAGGCGTAAAAAACTACCTGCGTGCATTGGCTCCGGGAGTGCCCGGATTGCCCACGGCCGAGGGCATCAAAAATTTCCTCGAATACGACATTAAAATTCCGTTGCAGCTCAAAGAAGATATAGCGCCCGAGCGGTTGCTGAGCCTGCAGTTCGTCGAGGGAGTGAAGAAGGAACTGGAAGCAGCACAAAGGAGAACGACAAAATGACCTCGGAAACAGAACTGCGCGAACAACTCGCCACCTGTACGCGCATCTTCGCCATGCAGGGCATGATCGGCGTGTTCGGACATGTCAGCGTCTATCAACCGGAAACGAAAACAGTATTCATCACGCCCGGCATGGGCTCGGACAAGGGCAGCTTCCGCCCGGAGGATATGGTGCCCTGCGATCTCAGTGGCAAGCAGCGGGAAGGCCCGGTCGGTCCGCCGGTGGAATGGCCGATCCACACGGCGCTTCACGGCGCTCGCCCGGACGCGCTGGCTGTCGCGCACCTGCATACGCCACACGCCACCCTTTTTGCGATCGCCAAGCGCGAGTTTAGACCTGTCACCCTGCAGGGCGCCATCTTTAACGACGGCGTACCGCTTTACCCGGAAGCACAGCTAATTACGAATCCCGCGCGCGGCAATGCTTTGTTAAAGGTGATCGGCGATAAACGCGCCGCTCTTTTGCGCGGTCACGGCATCGTCGTCGCCGGACTTAATTTACAGGAGGTTCTCTACTCCGCTTTGGTATTGGAAGACGACTCCAAAAAGTTCATGCAGGCGGCGGCGCTGGGCGAGGTCGGCACCATCAGCCCGGAGGACTGTCGCGCTTTCGGAGGCGAAATTGCGCTCGAGCGCCGCGCGCAAAGAGCGTGGAACTATTTCTGCAGTCTCGAAAAGCGTTGGGACCGCCAACCAGCGACGGGCAGAAGTGAATTGTTCCCATAATTCAGATGAACGCGTTAAAATCGTTCAAAAAGTTCAAGACGTTCAAACCTCCACCTCTTCCTCCCCCGCGTCGCGGGGGAGGATCGAAGGAGGGGGCTTGATCGGAGCGCAGCGGTTGAACGATTTGAACGGCTTGAACGATTTGAACCCAGGAGAAGAACCATGAGCGAAAACGTACGCCTTTACGCAGGCACGCAGCACGGCTTGATTATTTGGCGCTCCATGGAAAGCGGCTGGCAGGAAGTCGCGCGCCATTTCGCCGACGGCATCATCGATTCCATCCACGGCTGCAAAGAGTCACCGGAGCGAGTCTTCGTCGGCGTCACGCACGACGGCCTGTACCGCACCACGGATGGCGGCAAAAGCTGGGCGAAAGTGCTTGACGGCGATATCCGCTCGGTTACCGTCGATCCGACAAACGACCAAGTCATCTATTCGGGAATCGAGCCGGTCGCGCTCTTTCGCAGCGAAGACAGCGGCGATAGTTGGCAGGAAATCGCCGAGTTGAAAGCGTTGCCGCAGGCTGTCCGCAAGAACTGGTGGTACCCGCAGGCGCCGCACCACGGCCATGTGCGCAACATTCACATCCATCCGGACGATCCGAACACCATTTATCTGTGCCTCGAACACGGCGGCATCGTGCGCAGTTTCGATCGCGGCAAGACCTGGGAGGACGTGAGCAAAGGCATCGACTACCTCGACATCCACGTCATCTCGAATCTGCCAAAGCGCAAGGATCGCTATTACGTTGCCAGCGCGCGCGGTTTTTTTACCAGCGACAGACCGGAGGAAGGCTGGGTGCGCGCGGAGAATGGCCTTACGCGCGACTACTTTCATGACTTTCTTTTCTTGCCGCCGGAGCGTGCCGGCGAGCAACCGACCATGCTGGTTGCCACCGCTGACGCTTCGCCCGGATTTTGGCGTAGAGAAAATCGCGGCGCCCGCGCGGCCATGTTCAAAAGCACCGACGGAGCGCAATCATGGACGCGCATTACCGACGGACTGGCCGATGATCTCGATTCGATGATCTGGGCATTGGTGCATCATCCGACCAATCATCGAGCGCTGTTTGCCGGCTTCGGCAACGTCGCGCGCGGTCACGCGCACGGCCCCGGCGGCGCGGGAGACCTGATGATCAGCCGTGACCGGGGAGACAGCTGGCAGAGGCTGGATATCGATCTACCGGCCGACCGCGTGCTCTGGTCGGCAGCGGATTAGCGAAGCGCTGCGCGCTTCTGTTCAAGACGTTCAAAAAGTTCAAATCGTTCAAAACGTTTGAACCTCCGGGACGGTTTGAACGTCTTGAACATTTTGAACGATTTGAACCTAGTGAGGGATCCATGGCGACGGCGAATTCTGACTATTCCAATTTCTTTCCGAGTCAGCGCAAATCCCGCCTGCCCGGCGGTTACATGGGCAAAATCCTCCGTGTCGACATGACGACGGGCAAATGCAATGATTTAAACCTCCCGGAAGAATCCGTTCTGCGCAAATATTGGGGAGGGCAACTTTTTGCGGAGTACGTCCTCTTGAACGAACTGCCGCTCGATATCGATCCGTACGATGCCAAGAACGTCATCGTCGGCATGACCGGCCCGGTTACTGGAACCGGCTTCACGCCGGGCGGCACAAAGATGTGTTTCGTCTATCTCAGTCCCGCGACGCACCGCACGCTTGGCCGGGGCGCGACCAGCGGCTATTTCGGCACCTCGCTCAAAGCCGCCGGCTATGACGGCGTGATCGTCACCGGCGCGGCGCAGTCGCCGCAGTATCTTTATATCGGTGAAGATCGAGTCGAACTCCGGGACGCAAGCCGTGTCTGGGGCAAGGGCATCAGAGACACCGAAGACCTCCTGCGTAAAGAATCGGGACACCAGGATGCCCGCGTCGGCTGCATCGGTCCGGCCGGTGAAAATCTTGTTCGCGCCGCCATGCTGGTCAACGATTACAATCACACCGCCGCCCACGGGCTGGGAGCGGTGATGGGCTCAAAAAAACTAAAAGCCTTCGTCGCCTGGGGAACCAAGAGGCCGCGTCTGCACGACAAGAAAAGATTGATCGACGCCGGCGTACGCTGGGCAAAGGCGATCTCATCACGGAAAACCACCGTGAAAAAACGCCTGACAAGCGTCGGTCACGGCGAGGACTGGGGCGCGATCACCAAACTCAATTGGCGCAGCACCATCATCACCGACGAAGCAAAAGGCCTCGATCAGAACCGCGTGACGCTGCGCCCCTGTTTTCAGTGCCCGCGCATGTGCCCCTGGGATGTGGAAATCGGCGAGGGACGCTTCAAAGGGAAGATCGGCCACTTCAACGCCGGCAGCGAGTGGATGGACACTTTTTACAATTTAGGTTTCAAAGGCAACGATGTCCTGTATCTCTCGGAGCGCATCAACGATCTCGGCATCGAGTGCAGCCACTATGCCTGCGGCGCAGGTTTGGCGTTCGAAGCTTGGGAAAAAGGTGTGCTCGGTCCCGATCGCACCGACGGACTAAAACTGGAATGGGGTAATCTCGAAGCCGTCGAGACTCTATTGGAACGCTGCGCGCGGCGCGAAACCTGGCTCGGCAACATTCTCGCCGACGGTCCCAAGGAACTCGCTGAAGAACTGGGCGGCGAGGCGAAAAATTGGGTCGTGCACACCAAAGGCGGCACGCCGGCGCAGCACGAGTGGCGCCCGCTCCTCAGTCAAATGCTGCGCGAGTTGGTCGCCAGCGGCGGCATGAAGCCACAGGGCGCCGGCGGCACGGAACCGCCGGCCGATTTGCGCTATCGTGAAAAATGGGGTCCGCTCGATCCCAACCAACCGGAAGGCTGGACACGGTCGCACCTGATCACGGAGCAGATTCGCCAGGCCTGCGGCATCATGGGCGCGTGCTGGTTTGCGCTCAACGACAAACCACCCGACGGCGTCCAGAGCATGCTCGACTCATTAAATGCGACGACCGGTTGGGACGTGAGTCTGGACGAGTTGATCGACGCTGGTCACCGCGCGATCATTTTGCAAAGCGTCTTCGGCACGCAACGCGGCTGGATCGCCGAGCATGATTGGCAGGACGTCGGTCCGCGCTTTTTGGAACCGATTCCCGACGGCAAATACAAAGGCTTTACGATCGCGAAATGGCTCCCGGAACTCGTTTACGAATATTATAAAATCTCTGGCCGCCACGAACACACCGGCCGGCCGTTTATGGACACGCTACAAAAACTCGGACTCGAAGAGTTCAAAGAATGGAGCCAGTTGGATTGAGACCATGGCACCCGTCAGCCGGTGAAGTTTATAAATGCGATTTTTGCCGTCATACCCGCGGAAGCCGGTATCCAGGTTTTATGGCAGCGGTCAATCGAGCGAACCTTGATTCCCGCGTGCGCGGGAATGACGAGAAACGGAGACCGTAATGAGAAACTTGCTGTTAGGTTGTTTGCTGTTGAGTCTTTCGACGGCTGGACTTTACCTGCCAAATTCCGTCCACGCCCAATCTCTCAAAAAGGTCCGCCTGGCCAGCTCCTCCACCAACGTTTCGTTTCTCGCGCTTTACACCGCGCTCCATCGCGGCTTTTTCAAGGACGAGGGCATCGACCTGGAGATCATCTTCATGGCGGCCAACTTGGCCAGCACCGCGGTTTTGAGCGGCGACGTCGATTACAACGGGGCGGTCACCGGCACCATCGGCGCCGCGGTGCGCGGCCAGCCGATGAAGGTCCTGCTTTTTACCGTGTCGAAGCCGCTGCTCTTTTTGATCGGTAAAAAAGATATCAAAGACATCAAACAGCTCAGAGGCAAAAAAATCGCCGGCAGCTCGCCCGGCGGCTCGGCGACTCTGATCGCCGACAAAGTGCTGCGCCACTTCGGCTTGGAACCGGGAAAAGACGTATCGCTGCTGCCCATGGGAGGGTCCGCCGCCAGCCGTTACGCTGTGCTGGAAAATAACGTCGTCGACGCATCCTTTCTCTCCGTCCCCGAAAACATTTTTGCCCTGGAAAAAGGTTACAACGAACTTGTCTTCGCCGGCGATGTGGTGGAATTTCCCCAGAACGGCTTCGGCACCTCGGACAAGCGCATCCGGGAAAATCCCGACGAGGTCTATCGCATGGTGCGCGCCACTTTGCGCGGCCTGCAATTCGTCTGGGATAAGAATAATCAGGAAGCGGTTACGAGTATCTTGATGAAGCAGTGGAAAGTGAACGACCGCAAGATGGCCGCCGAAATGTCGCGCCAGGTCAGCCGTGTGTTGACCAAGGACGCCTACGTCAAACCGGAATCCGTGCAAGTACTCATCGATCTCGCCCGAGAGA